>JBLHPP010000146.1:0-6520 GCA_047624385.1 Crocinitomicaceae bacterium | reverse complement strand
ATGAGCTGGAGGGGGCTCAGAAATTATATAAATAAAGCGAGCGTCACTAAGGTATAAGCTAGCATCTCACAATTACTCGCATTCCGGAGGTAATTAGGCTCTCGATTTTTAGTTATTTCCAAGCGATGTCCATTAGCCAGTCTCACGAAGTGACACCACCTACTAGCTCCGAGCCTGAAACATAGCTATTGAAGTGCTTCATCTACGGTGAAGGGATTGATCTAGCTCTAATGGCTGTGTTTTATACCTTCAGCGCATTTTGCGCAATGTGGCCAGGCCGTAGAGCCATCGGTGTAGTGCTCTTTTTTCCAGATGGGAACCCGTGATTTCGTCTGATCGATGATATAGCGGCAGGCTTCGAAGGCTGCATCGCGATGGGCTGCAGAGACAGTGACGCATACAGCCATGTCGCCAATAGCAAGGTGTCCGATGCGATGCTCACAATACGCAGCAGTGAGGGCAAATTTCTCCAGAGCTTCCTTAATCACCCGCGAGCCCTCTTTTTCAGCAAGGCTCACATAGGCTGAGTACTCAAGTGAGTCGACGGCTTGTCCTTGGTGGTGATTTCGCACCCAGCCTTCAAAGCTAACAAACCCGCCAGCTGTGTCACAGAGGGTTTTTTCGCGCAAAGCGGCGTGGTCGATGGGAGATTCTGTAATGGTAAACATGGTTTTAAATTTGTGCCCAAGGGTAAAAATTATAATGGGAACCTGCTGGTGCTGTTGTCGTGGATACTGGGATTTCAATCACACCGTGACAGCCTAGTAGGGCAGCGTAATCACCAGAGTTATTTGGTGAGGATGGGTAGATTCTTCCATCTTCAATACGCCCAGCTAGTAGCTGAGTGAGCTTTGGATGCTGGGGGGCGGGGGAGGTAAGTTGAAGGTTTTTCACACCATTGGGGATTCCGAGGTGGAGTCTCAATGCTGGAAGCACATAGCGGGCTAGGCACGCCATGACTGAAAGTGGGTTTCCTGGGAGTGCAAAAATGGGAATGGGTTTATCAAAGTAGGCGAATGGTTTCCCTGGCCGTTGGCTGACTCCGTGAAATAGCGAGGTGCCAGTAATCTCATTGAGTAGTGGCGCGATGTAGTCGAATTTACCTTTAGAGACTCCACCGGTAAGAATCAAAATGTCCGCCGTTGCTAAGGAATGATGAAGAGCCTCTCTGGTTGCGGTCTCGTCATCGGCAATGTGTCTGTGTGTCACCGACCCCAGACCAGCTGAATCAATGGCTGACATGATAGCTATAGGGTGGCTAGAGCGGATTTGAAATGGCTCTGGCGCGTCTTCGGGAGGAATCACTTCGTCACCAGTGGTGATAAGGTGAATCTGAGGAATGTGTGAAACCTGGAGTTGGCATGCGCCACAGCTGGCAGCAATGGCTAGTTCGGCAGCACCGAGGACTGTGCCTGGCTGGAGCATAATGTCTCCAGCTAAGTGATCGCTCGCTTCTCGGTGGATGAAGTCGCCTGCGGTATAGGAATAACCCTCTGAAATCCTAGCCTGACCATTCTCTATAGTGACTTCTTCGATTGGGACGACGCAGTTTGATCCCACTGGTATAGGCGCACCAGTCATCACCTCGATGCACGCGTTGGAGTCTAGCAGAGTGAGAGCTGGGGAGCCAGCAGCTTGGACGGCCTCTATCCTGAGATATCCTCGACTGGCTGATGAATCAATGGCGATACCATCCATCATAGCTCTGTCAAATGGGGGGATATTGCGGTCCGCAAGCACAGGTCGTCGCAGTAGCTTGCCGAAGGATTTACTGAGCTCAATAGACATTTCGGCAGCTTCTGGGATACTGAATTCAATGAGTTGGCTGGCGTCTGCTGGTGTGGTCAATGGTTTCATAGACTTACTTGGAATAAAGGAAGCGTGCAAAGCCTTGCCTGCCAATAGAAAATTGCTATTTTTCTTTTGTTTATGGCAACAATCCACACTAAGGTTGGCTAAGATGAGCGGCACAGACACATTACAGCGTCCTTTACGCGACCTTCGAATCTCGGTTACGGATCGATGTAATTTTCGTTGTCGGTATTGTATGCCCGCCGAGATTTTTGACAGTAACTACGCATTCTTACCTCGTGAGGCAATCCTGCGCTTCGGCGAGATCGAGATGTTGGCAAGGAATTTTGTGAGCTTGGGAGTGCGCAAACTACGTCTCACCGGTGGCGAACCGTTGATGCGGCGTGACCTCAGTGTTTTAGTGGAAAAGTTAGCCGCGATCGAGGGAGTAGATGACATAGCAATGACAACGAATGGATCCTTGCTCGCGCGCAATGCTCAGAAGCTTGCGGACGCGGGACTTCATCGTGTGACTGTTTCTATAGATGCCCTAGACAATGACATCTTTGGAAAAATGAATGGAGTGGGATCAACAGCTGACCGAGTGATTGAGGGGGTTGATGCAGCTCTCAGCGCGGGCTTAGGCGTGAAGCTTAATGCTGTGGTGCAGAAGGGAATCAATGAATCTGAGCTACTACCCTTGGCTCAGTTTGCCTACGAAAGGAACATACCTATCCGCTACATCGAGTTCATGGATACTGGCAATACCAATGGCTGGAAACACCAACAAGTGGTTCCTTCTTGTCAGGTGCTAGAGCTGCTGAAGGAATCTTTCCCATTGGTTCCAGTGACCAACGCCGCAGTCGGTGAAACGGCAACAAGGTTCAAGATCGATGGCCGAGATGGGTTTGAAGTCGGTTTCATCAGTTCAGTGAGTAAACCATTTTGCCGCGCCTGCAATCGTATGCGGCTATCTGCAGATGGGCATCTCTATACCTGCCTATTTGCTCAAACAGGCTATGATATTAAATCTCCATTACGCGAGGGTGAGACATCTGAGCAATTAGTGACTCGTATCTCTGAGCTATGGGGAGTGCGCGATGATCGGTATTCTGAATTACGCAGCCAAGGGATGGCTCCCATTGCAAAAAAAGAAATGTCTTACCTTGGAGGATAGATCTTTCAATTTAGGTAAAGCACCGACTCAGTAACGGACCACGTCAGGGTCTATAAGTAGTGACCATTGGTCAATACCACCAGCCATGGAATATGTGTGGGTGAAGCCTTGCTCTCTCAGATAGAAGACGGCGTTGAGTGATCGCACTCCATGGTGGCAGTATATAATAGCGGGGACATCTCCGCTAGAAAACTCAGCTTTAGCGGTTTCCGTGAAATTAGAAAGTGGGACCAGAGTCGCACCATCAATCCTACAATGTGTGTATTCATTGAGCTCTCGGCAGTCGATCAGTAGCGGGGGATTCTCACCATTAATCAATGATTCGCATTTCGCGACATTGAGCTCCAAGGTGTGGCTGGGGTCGGGAAGCATTATTCGACAATCACGGGTGTGCCATGTGGTGTGTTATCAAAGAAGGTCCTCGCCATGTTCTTTGGCATGCGCACACACCCATGAGAAGCTGGGTAGCCCGGAAGGAATCCTGCGTGCATTCCAATCGCTCCATTGAAGCGCATGAAGTGTGGCATCGGAGCATTTACGAAGAGTTCACCCTGCCCAGGTTTATCTTTGCGGGTGTCGGCATCGTTGATTATAGTTTGACCGGTTTCCACATTTTTGATCACCCCGTAGAGTGACGATTTGTGGTCGACTTCTTTTTGGGTCACTTTGTAACGGCCACGCGGAGTGCTATGACCGTCAGTACCTGTTGAAATAGGGGTAACGCCTACGAGGGTGTCGCCTTTGAAATAATAAGCACGCTGGTCGTCCAGGTTGATCCTGATTTTTGGTGAGCCCGTGACTCCATCACCGTCCCAGTAACCTTGCGCCGCCACTTGGCCATTGTGTTTGATCGGAGCTTGGCCTGATAGTGTTTGGTCAAAGCCTGAGAGATAACTATTCCCCCCATAGGTTGAGCCGCCTTTATAATAGGGGTCAGAAGGGTAGCAGCTACTAAACAAAAATGTGGATGCCATTGCGGCGACGACTAAGAGAGATTTCATATGCTTTGAATTGTTAGGACTATAAATTATGAAGGGCGATGGTCAAGTAGCCTCTCAATATAATAGCGGGTTTAGTTGAGTTAAATAGGGAAAGGGAGCGATGGCGGGTATTGAATATTTTTGGGTTGATGCGTGACACTTGAATCAATCTCCTTTAAGGATAATTGCAGTCTTATGATGCATCATGTCTTACGCGCAATCGCGAAATATCTTTCAATAATAACTTTAGTAGTAGGGCTCTCAAACTGTGCGTCAAAGGAGGGCAGTAGTGATTCAGCTGTATCCAGGCCTTTAGGCAAGAATGCTGGATATGGCAATACTAGTGTCTATGGCCCCGTACCGCAAAACCCTGATATGCGCCTGTCTTCAGAGTTTTCTGGGATTTCATCGGTAAGTATAAGCAGTGGTTCACGCTCTCATAAGCTTATTGCTCTCACCTTCGATGACGGTCCTAACCCTGCTCACACTCCACGGCTTCTTGATATGCTGCGGCGCCGTAATGTGAAGGCTACTTTCTATGTGATCGGTGAGCGCGCCGCAAACCATCCGGATATTATACGCCGAATTGTCACTGAAGGCCATGAGGTCGGTAATCACACTTGGACCCACCCAAATCTGAAAAAACTCAGCGACGATGGAGTGCGTCGTGAATTGAATAAGACGCGCGACGCTATTGTCAGAGCATGCGGTGTCCAGCCACGTACTATGCGCCCTCCGTATGGTGCAATGTTCCAAAAACAAAGGGAATGGGTTTACCGTGAGTATGGTTACCCGACAGTGCTGTGGGATGTGGATCCGCTCGATTGGAAGAAACCTGGATCCAGCGTGGTGGCTCAGCGTTTGATTAGTGGAGCGCGCAATGGCTCCATCTTGCTCGTGCATGATTTGCACGGAAGTTCTGTCGATGCTATACCGCAGACTATTGATACGCTTTTACGCCAAGGCTATCAGTTTGTGACCGTTTCTCAGCTCATAGCACAGAAGTCTGTAGTTGCCCGCTAGACCATATGCTAGGCAACGAATATGCAGCAACACGCGACTCGTTGATCGAACTCATTCGCTACACGCGTGTTTTAGCTATGCGATCCGCGACACCTCTTGAAGAGGGGGAAGATGCGTTGGATGATCAATTGCGTAGACCGTTTCGCTTTGTAGTGATTGGCGAGACGGGTGCAGGAAAGACATCTTTGATGCAGAACCTTGCTGGTGTTAACTATGCCAGTGAATCTTTAAAGTCTCCCTCTATCTCGATCATTCGAGACACCGGTTACCGGGTTTTTGCAGAGGCTGAGGACGCCTGTGAAAAGCATTATGTAAGGGGAGTTAAAGGCGTAGAGATAGTCGAAGTCCATGACTACGGGAAACTTAGTATTACCCAGCATGCTTCGCTCGATTATTTATTAGAAGAGGCTGATTTTCTTTTTTGGGTATTTCCAGCAGAGAATCCGTGGTCAGCATCGACGTGGGACGCTGTCGAGGATAAGCACGCGCAAGTACGGATGCGTTCTGCGCTAGTGCTCCAGCAGGCTGACCGCCGCGCTTCTGAGGATATTTCAATGCTGCTAGGTCACATGAAGGAATTGTGTGAAAAACGTGTTGATATCGGCATCCCACAGTTTGCGCTCAGCACTCGAGACGGATCTGGCATCAACGAATTTTTTACCCATGTCAATAAGGCCTTAAATCGTTCGGTGGATCGAAGACGCGAGCTTCGCAATGTTTATAAAGCCACCTACGCTATGTTGCGAAGGACTGAGGAAAATATTGATGACCTCTCGCGTGATCTTGCGGGCGACCAAGAATACCTGCAGTCGATCGAGGCTCAAATCGACAGATCTCGTGAAGAAGAAGTGCGTCACGTTGTGGCAAATATGAACCAGCTGAGCCTGCTCCTCAGTAGTCAAATCAAGCGGGTGATGCGCTACACTAGCCTGCGCACAGGTGTGGTTGCCAGCCATATTGCAATTTTTGGGAAAGGCGACACAGCAACTAAGGTCGAGCACTTCTTGATTGAAAAGGTTAGTCAAGAGGCCGAAGCCTATGCAAAAATAGAAACCGAAAAGATGCGCCAGCAATGTCGCAAAAAGTGGGGAGAAATACGGCCTCACCTAGAAGATCGGCTTTCGATAGATGTCGGCGACTTCAATGAGGCAAGCTTCGATGAGCAAGAAGAAGTATTCTGTGAGGGAATGGCAAAGTCTGTCAGCCAGGCAATGTTACACCTCAAGCTTCGCCGCTTTCTCGATGTGCTGATTGTCCAGCGATACAGGGTCATGCGTAAGCTTGTAAAGCTTGCACTTCTTTTACTCACAGCCGGAAGCTTGATCGGAATTCTAACCAACAAGCCGTTGGGGCTTGCTGCTCTGACTCTTGTCGGGTTAGGAGTAGCTGTTTTGGCTGGCTCAGTGATTTACAGTCGTCGGACTGGCTCATTGGTTAATCGCAGTTTTTCCGAGTCTTTAGAAGATTCGGTACCAGCTCTGAGGAAATCTTTGCGTGAGGGGTACGTCGACCGAGTGCGAGCCTATTACAATGGTTACACACCGATGTT
>JBLHPP010000145.1:0-6549 GCA_047624385.1 Crocinitomicaceae bacterium | reverse complement strand
CTACTGGTGTAGTCGTAGCTTGGGCGTGCATGGCGCTCATTGAGCCAAGTAATGTGAGGGCGCTAAACCCTGCTATTTGGAGTTTTTTCATAGTGTTTGGTTGTTTTTTTTAAGGGTGGCGCTTAGGATTTTTTCTGGAATGTAAACGTTCTGATAATGTAATTTAGCGGTTCTTGGTAGGGGGGGCAAGTACATATTTAAACTTTTTCATTAAGATGGTTTAAACAAAAGGGTTTTTATGGTACTTATTTTGTAATTACTTAGTCTTCGACTTCGACTACCATGTTGATTTCTACTGAGACGTTGAGTGGGAGGGCGGCGACTCCACAGGCTGTGCGTGAGTGTCTGCCTTTGTCGCCAAAGATTTCGACAAGAAGGTCTGAGCAGCCATTGATGACTGTTGGGTGGCCGTAGAAATCGGGCTCGGAGCTGACGAATCCATTGACGGTGACGATCTGTTTTACTTTATCGAGGGAGTCGACAGCGTCTTTGATGACGGCGAGTCGGTTGAGAGTGATCAAGCGGGCGGCTTCTTGGGCAGTCTCGATGGTGGTGTCAGTGGGGACTTTCCCTTGGTAGAGTTCTTCTACTGGCGGGATGCCGCCAGCGAGGAAGAGCAGATTGCCACTGCGGGTGAAGTTTAGGTACGAGCCAGCGGGGGCTGGTACCTCTGGAAGTGTGTGGCCGAGCTCGGCGATGCGGGCGTCGATGCTGATTGGTTTCACCATTTAAAATTTATGATTTGAGATTTGAGATTTGTGACTACTAGGCTTGTGCTTTTTTTGTGGCTAGCGATGCGGCGACGAATCCGGCGAATATTGGGTGGGGCTTGTTCGGGCGCGACTGGAACTCGGGGTGGAACTGGGCACCAATGTAGAATGGATGTCCAGGGATTTCCACGATCTCTACTAAGCCTTGTTTTGCGGAGACTGAGCTAATCTTAAGTCCTGCAGCTTCCATTTGCTCGCGGTAAGTTGGGTTGAACTCGTAGCGGTGACGGTGGCGCTCAGTGATGAGTTCGCTGTCGTAGAGTTCGAATGCCTTGGTTTCTTTATAGACAACTGAGTCAGATGAACCTAGGCGCATGCTAGCTCCCATGGTGGTGATTCCTTTTTGTTCTTCCTGAAGGGAGATGACTGGGTGCTTGGTGTCTTTGTCGAATTCTGTGGAAGTGGCGCCTTCTAGGTGACACACGTTGCGGGCGAATTCGATGGTGGCGATCTGCATGCCGAGACAGATACCAAAGTAGGGGATCTTGTTCTCGCGGGCAAACTTGGCTGCGATGATTTTGCCTTCTGTGCCGCGGTCGCCGAAGCCACCTGGGATGAGGATGCCGTCGCAGTCCTTGAGCTCAGTGGCTGGGCCGTCTGATTCGAGGACGCTGGCATCAACGCGAACGATATTTACCTTGGTGTCATGTGCCGCACCTGCGTGGACGAGTGATTCGTAGATCGACTTGTAGGCGTCCTGAAGCTCGATGTATTTACCCACGACTGCGATGTTTACTTCGTGTGTCGGGTTGATGATGCGGTCGACAAAGTGGCGCCATTTCTCGAGGTCAGGGGTCTCGGATTCAAGCCCGAGACGGTCGCTTACGAGTCGGTCGAGCTTGTCGCGGCGGAGGTCGAGCGGGCACTCATAGATGGTGTGCTTCACATCGCGGAATGCTACCACATTTTTAGCTTCGACATTGCAGAACATGGCGATCTTCGCGCGGTTGTCATCGTCGAGGTCGTGCTCGGTGCGGCAGACTATGATGTCGGGGACGATTCCGATTTCACGTAGCTTAGCGACAGATTGCTGGGTTGGCTTGGTTTTGATCTCACCAGCAGCGGCTATGTAGGGAAGGAGGGTGACGTGGATGAAGCAGACGTTGTCACGTCCTACTTCGAGAGAGAACTGACGGAGGGCTTCGAGGAAGAGGTGGCCTTCGATGTCACCGGTGGTTCCACCGATTTCTGTGATGATGACATCGGCATCGCTCTTGAGAGTGACCTCGCGGATACGGTCTTTGATGACGTCTGTGCAGTGTGGGATGAACTGCACTGTCTTACCTAAGTAAACACCTTTGCGCTCGTTCTGAATCACTTTCTCAAAAACCTGACCAGAAGTGATGTTATTGAGCTTCGAGCACTGGCTGTTGGTGAAGCGCTCGTAGTGGCCGAGGTCGAGATCGGTCTCGGCGCCGTCAGCAAGCACGTAAACTTCGCCGTGCTGGTAGGGCGACATGGTTCCAGGATCGACGTTGAGGTACGGGTCGAACTTCTGAATGAGAACGTCGAGCCCGCGGTGCTCAAGGAGTGTGCCGAGCGATGCCGCGCAGAGGCCTTTTCCGAGTGAGGAAACGACGCCGCCGGTGACGAAGATGTATTTAGTTGGATGTGCCATGTGATGGAATTTGAAGTTTAGAAATTTTGAGATTTGAGGAACTCTTCTAGTGCGATTGCTTGTTCGAGGGTGTCGACTCCGCCTGATGCGTCATCGGTGATGATGACTTTGATGCGGGCGTTGTTTTCGAGTGCGCGAAGTTGTTCGAGGGATTCAGCAAGTTCCAGTGGGGAGGGTGGCCACTGGATGAATTGCTGAAGGAAGTCTTTGCGATAGGCGTAGATGCCTTTGTGACGGTAGCATGTCAACTCTGGGCTGGCACTTCGCTGAAATGGTAGGGGTGAACGGGAAAAGTAGAGGGCGTCGCCATTCTGTTTCAGCACACACTTGACCACATTTGGGTCGTTCATCAGTGCGTCATCATCGATGGCGTTGGCGGCTGTCGCCATCTCTAGTGCTGGGTCAGCGAGTAAGGCGGAGGCGAGTTCGTCGATGAGTGAGGGCTCGATCAATGGCTCATCGCCTTGGATGTTGATCAGATGGGTCGCCTGTGGGACTGCGGCGGCGGCTTCTGCGATCCGGTCAGTCCCGGTGGGATGATCTGCTGCGGTCATCGCTACATGAGCCCCAAAGCCACGGCAAGCATCGGCAATCCGGACGTCGTCAGTAGCGACAATGATGCTGTCCAGTTTTGAGCACTCGAGGCAGCGTTCCCAAACGTGTTGCACCAGCGGTTTACCCGCAATGAGGTGCAATGGTTTCCCCGGGAAGCGGGTAGAGGCCCAACGCGCTGGAATGATCCCTAAAACGTAATTACTAGAATCTGTGTCCACGGTATGAGTTGCGGGAATTTAGGAGGCGGGGCGGGGTGGTGCAAGGATCTTTTGCTTTAAAAGGGAAGATTCTGGGTGGGATGATGAAAATTTCTTTACCGCGAAAAATGCGAAAGGAGCGAGAGCGATGGACGATGGAACGGTTCTACCACGAATTAGACGGTGACGAAAAGCTAGTATGATGGAACAGGCAGGGACGATGAAACGTTTTTGCCACGAATGGCACGAATTTCACGAATGAGGACAAGCCAGCAGCTAGCATCTTGGTAGATGGAGCGAATAGCTAGCGCTCCAGTCGCTCTAAGCATAGGGCGTAGGCTAGTTTTGACAATGAGACAGCGGGAGCGCCGGAGGGATTTAAAGTGACCGAGACGGTCACGCTACGTTTTAGATGTGTGGAGTGAGATGCTCTAAATGAGGCCTTCGGTCACGAGGTAGTCGAGCGCTTTGGTTAGGCTGGATTGCTGGAGGAAATGGTTGAGCTGGGAGGGGATATTTCTCCGGTGCTCGGCATGCCAGGCTTGGATTGACTCACTTGCTTGTTGGAGTTGGCGGAGTTGTTCCTGCGGATTGGTGTCGCGCAGTTCGGTGTCAGAGATCACTTCGATCCTTTTCTTGAGGGTTTCTGCGAGTGCTTGGTAATGGGTTGTCATGCTCAGAGGGCTGTATGGATTTATTTAAGGGATGTAAAGTAATTCGTATCGACGCCACTGGGGAGTCTTGCTAGGTTGCGAAATATGGATAAAGCGATTCATGAGTATTTCACATTTGTTGATTGGGGAGTAATCTTCGGTTACCTCTTATTGACGACTATAGTTGGGCATTGCATGCGTGGCAAGCAGGGGACTATTCGTGATTTTTTCTTAGGCGGAAGATCCTTACCATGGCAAGCTGTGAGTGGCTCTATTATAGCCACCGAAATTTCAGGGGTTACTTTCATTGGTGTAGCTGGAACTTTGTTCGCTCTCCACGGAAACTTTACCTACCTATTATGGGGGATTGGCTCGGTCATAGGTCGAGTCATAGTGGCAAAATATTTTGTGCCACGGTATTACGAAGATGAGATCTATAGTCCGTACGATTATATGGGGAAGAGGCTTGGTGTAGGGGTGAAAAAGCTCGCTACAGTAATCTTCACCATGGGGAGTATATTAGGGCAAAGTGTGCGTGTTTTTGTAGCGGCTATACCACTAGAAGTCGTGACAGGCTTACCCATATCAATTTGTATCATCATCATTGGCCTGTTTGCTATTGGTTGGACTCTAATGGGCGGGATGAGTACGGTCATATGGACGGATGTAATGCAGTTCGGGTTATTTACCTTCGGTGGTTTAGCTGCTCTTTTTTGGGTCATAACATCTCTCGACGGAGGCTGGGGACAATACATGGAAGTAGCTGAGCAATTTGGCCGTACGACAGTTTGGGATGCACGTTGGGGGTTTGATGCAAAATTGGAATTCACCTTTTGGGTAGCCCTCATTGCAGTGCCATTCCAGAACCTAACTGCTTTTGGTGTGGATCAACTCAATGCTCAACGAATGTTTTGTTGTAAGAATGCGAAGGACGCGTCAAAGGCTCTGCTTTGGAGCTGTGGTGGTCAGCTACTCACCTTGTTAATGTTGTTAGTGGGTACCGCACTTTTTGTTCATTATAATGATAATCCATTCAACGGCTACGAAGGTCGTGAAATAATGGGGACTCCAAAGACGCATCATATTGAGAGCGATGTGGTCCTAGCTCAGACAGCACTGGATACTGCTCCAAGAATTGAGCATCCAGACGCAACCCAGTATGCAATTGATCATGGAATTGGTGAAGGGGAGGTAAATCCTTTGATCTCAAATGTGGCTGTCCCGGTGAAAAGGGACAATGTGTTCCCTATGTGGATTGTCACCCAAATGCCAGTTGGCTTATCGGGACTTATTTTAGCAGGTGTTTTTGCTGCAGCTATTTCTAGTTTGGACAGTATCCTTGCGGCATTGAGCCAAACTACTCTCTCATTCATTTACCATCCAGAGGATAAAACTGACGCTGAACTAGATGAGCTTAATCTAGTCACAAAGTCTAAATGGCTTGTCGTGATGTGGGGAATCCTACTCACTGGATTCACCTTGCTGCTAGTCGTTGCGGCACAAGGGATACCGGTCTTACCTCTAGCCTTCGGAATGTCAGCCTACACTATGGGACCATTACTAGCTCTTTTCCTGTGCGCTCTAATTGGACGCGGTAGCCTACGGGGCTTACTAATAGGAGCATCAATATCCTTTATGTTAACAATGTTTGGGAGAATGGATGTATGGGTTTTAGTCAAGAAGATGGGAGGGGACATCACTTGGCTTGCTAACCTTCCTACATATACCTCCCCATCTGAGGGAGTCATATTAGTGGTGTATTGTTATGCTTGGTTTTGGCCAATCACCACGATTGTTACTTTACTCTTCGGTCTTTATTTTCCGCGAGCTAAAAACACACAAAGCTAAATTAGCTGTGTGTGGCCAGTTCTGGAAGATCATGGTTCTACTCTCGGTCGTGACATTGATTCCCGCGGTGTTGATTGGCTTGATAAGACCTGGTGAAGATCAAGCTTGGTCGGATTCTTGACCAACCGGCAACAGCATAAAGACCGAAAGCGCCCTTGTGCGCCGGGCACGAGCACAGCTTAAAATTGTCGTGTGTTGTGCATCTATTAAAAAAAATTAGAAAACTGGCTATTGCCAAGAAGCAAATGGGGGTTTATCGATGCGTATGAGCTTAATAGCAGATGATTCCGCCCTAATGGCGACCACTAAGTCCCTTTGTGAGACACTTGTTTCCCAGCAGGCATTCAAAGATCTTCACGGAAATGTCGAGACATTCCTTGGTAATGACGAAGCACGTCTTCAGTACCAGTCCGTTCACGAGAGCGGTGAAGCACTCAACAACAAGCAACGTTCAGGCGTAGAGCTTAGCGAAGCTGAAATCGGCGAGTTCGAGCAAGCACGCGAGCAACTCCTTAAGAACGATACTGTGACAAATTTCATGGAAGCTCAGCGCGAGCTTCAGACAGTACAGCAAGCAATCACCAAGTACGTAGGCCTGACTCTTGAGCTTGGTCGCGTACCAACTGAAGAAGACTTCGCAGCTGCATCTGGTGGTGGCGAAGGTGGCTGCTGCGGTGGCGGTGGCGGCGGTGAAGACAGCGAAGGTGGCTGCTGCAGTAAATAACCCCCCCAGTATTTCTAACTTATTTAAAACTCCTAGAGTCATTGTACTCTAGGGGGGACCTCCGGCAACTCCCGCTGTCGGTGTGTGAGTTATTAATTCTTTAAATTTGCGAGCGTAGCTCGTTTTTGAAGATAGGCCCCCTTCGGGCTGGAAAGCCTTTCTGCGCAAGGCTGCGTTATTCTTT
>JBLHPP010000144.1:0-6648 GCA_047624385.1 Crocinitomicaceae bacterium | reverse complement strand
CAACGGCTTGCACAACTAGCCAGTACCAATCGTGATAAAGCAATTCAGGGGAAACCGATTACCGGAAAAAAACAACCGACTAAACGACAAAAGCTAGAACAACTCCGTACCGCTAGTGAAAAGGCAACCCAAGAACGAAAACGCAAGATGAACCGCAATCGCGACATGACCGCTCGTGAGAAGATCGCTAAGGAAAAGGCTGGCCGTGAAAAAGCTGTCAAATCCCAAACCGAGACCAAGAAGCGCGAGCAAGCTGAGCAACAACGACGAAAGCAACAAGAGCAGCAGAAGCAACGGGTGGCAATAGAGTCAAAGAAGCTACAAAAAAATCAGCGGGATTTGGCCGGAAAACAAAAACGTGAAAAACTCGCCCGTGACAACGCCATCCAGGAAAGAAGCAATCTCGAAAAAAAGCAACTGGCCGAACAACAAAAGCTAAAGCAAGTCCGTGCCGCTAGAGAAAAGGCAACCCAAGAACAAAGACGAAAGATGAACCGCGATCGCGATGTGGCCGCACGTGAAAAGGCTGCCCGATCACAAGCCGAGTCCCAGAAGCGTGCGCAAGCTGAGCAACAACGGCGAAAGCAACAAGAGCAGCAGAAGCAACGGGTGCGCAAAGAACGTGAGCAGCAGGAGAGTTCTACCCAACAGAGAGCTGCCAAGAAACGCGCTGCCAGCGATCAAGCTCAGCGAGCTAGCCGGGAACAGCAAAGTCGCCAAAAGTCCAAGTCTCAAAAACGTCCGCCATCAAAAGACAAAAAAAAGGCTAAGCGAGTGGGCCGGAAGTCCCGGGGGAAGTAGGGGCACTATACACTAGGGAGTTTTTATACAGAATTAACAAGATTCCGCAGAATTCTACAGAATCCCTTAACAGATTAAGCTTAGAAATATGGTAAAAACTCTTAATCCTCTCTGAAATATCCCGAACGTGCTGCCTTTCCTTGGTTAATTCTGGAAAATCTTGTTAATTCTGTACAGCGCCGCAGGCGCCAAACTAGTTCCAGAATATACTCAGAGTCGAAAGTTAAACGCGGGGAATCATAGTGTGGATGAATCGGCTAGAGCGTAAATGGTGATTTGATGCTCATCGCATAGTCGTTCGACTTCCTCACGACCAAGAATGAGTGTTCTATTCGCCTCGCAGGTGATGACTCTTACGCCAGCATCGCGACATGCTTCTATGGTGAGTGCTCCGAGGCATGGCACGTCAAATCTGAAATCTTGATTGGGCTTGGATACTTTTGCCAAAGTGCAGCTTTTACCACGACCTAAGTCGCCACCGCGTTTGATACACGCGTTAGTGCCCTCAAACGCCTCGACTGCGAGTACAGTGCCATTACGCACAACAACACTTTGGCCAATGTCCATTCGGCTGGTCTCCTTCGCTATACGGAAGCCAAACTCCGCATCCTCTACTGCGCCTTTCTTTAGCTTCGGACCACACACGTGGCCCACACTAGGTAATAGATCTTCTAAATGGGTAGTAGCATCCATAAGCTCGATCCCATCTTTTTGGAGCTCGTTAGCGACAGCACCGAAGAGAGTCTCAGCATTTCGTTCTTTCACCTTCGCTAGCATCATGAGGGTGCGCACATCCGGACGGAGATCGAAAAGGTTACGAGGCGCTATCTGCCCCACCATGATTGCCTGACTCACACCCTGCTTACGAAAGAATTTGATGACTCCTCCGAGTTGTCCCACGCGAAACCACTCCATAGCCTCAACTAGGTCGACAGTCCCCTCTTTTGTTTCGCCGTGGAAGCCTGCAACGACGAGCTTCACTCCAGGCACTTTTTTCCTTGCTGCTGCAATGAAAGTTTCTGGATAGATTCCATTTCCAGCAATGATTCCAATTGTCATTTCCATTTCCTATTTCCTATATGGTCTAAAGACTTACAACTCGTATGCCTAAGAGTGTGCCTAGACACAGAGGTTTTACCACTGTGAAAGTTTGTAAGATTATAAGCCAAAAAGAGAACACAGAGGACAAGCAACTGCCAGACTTTATTGAATTTGAAACCACAAAGCGATTCTTCGCCCCCGCCCTGGGAACGCCGAGCCCCAGCTCGGCTAACCCATTAGCCACCATCACTCAAACCAATATGTGAGCCAATAACATCGCTTAACATTCTACCAGTTAGACCGTGATTTTTTATGGTTTCTAGAGTTCTGAACCACTTTCTTCACTTCGCCAGAAAAAACCTCAGAAACATATCCAGATCCCTATCCGAACGCACCTTCATGCTTCATCTAGATGGCCCAATGGCCACCAACCCTGGGAACGCCGAACCCCAGCTAGGCTAACCCATTAGCCACCATCACTCAAAGCAATATGTGAGCCAATAACATCACTTAATATTCTACCAGTTAGACCGTAATTTTGATGATTTATAGAGTTCTGAACCAATTCCCCCTTCAGAAAAATCTCAGAAACGAATCCAATTCCCTCTCAGATGAGAAAATATGCTGTGGCTCTTTGTCTTCATCAAAGAATTGAACCATCGCACATAGATTCGGGAAGAAGTAGTAATTGAGCCCTCTAAAATTATAGACATACACGAGCTTCTCATTGGTCCCACTTGTCAGTTTGATGACTTCCAATGTCTGATTTTTTCTAGCGACATAGTCAGTCGCACAATACTCTACATCAATATCTTACCTATCCCAATTGAAATCATATTTTAGGGTTTTCTGCCACACCGACCCGCTAAATTGAACACTCTCAAGAATCAGATCTAATTGGGATTTCGTAACGTAAAGACTCACTCGCTCTTCTTCCACATATATTCTTTATACACCAAGCCAAGTCACACTGACCACGAACTATAAGTATCATTTTCACATGGCTAATAATTGGACACGAACAGAGCACGTTTTAGTATTTAACCTCTACTGGCGTATTCCTTTTGGAAAAGTACACAAAGGAAATCCTGAACTAATAGAACTAGCAAAGCTCATTGGTCGCAGCCCTAGTTCAGTTGGTATGAAATTTGGTAACTTTGCCAGACTTGATCCAGCACTTAAATCTCGAGGTATTAGTGGTTTATCAAATGGAGCTAAAGGTGAAGTCGACATTTGGGAGGAATTTCATATATCTCCCGAAAACCTAGCCTTCGAGAGTGAAGTCTTGAGAGCAAAGCTCCTAAAAACTGAAGTTAAAATCTCGGTAGGAATAGAAATTAATGACTTACCAAGAAAAGGGATCGAGCGTGAAGTCCTCGTCAAACAACGTGTGAACCAAAGCTTTTTCCGACGACGTGTACTCACAGTGAGGTGAAAATAAATGTTGTGTCACCGGATTAGCTAGCCCTCAACTCCTCGTCGCTGGTCACATTGTTCCGTGGTCACAAGATATCCCTAACCGTCTAAACCCCAAGAATGGATTGTGCCTCGACATGATTAACCACAAGGCTTTCGATAGAGGTCTCATGTGGATTGATAATGATTTTATAATCCTTACACCGATGAATTAAAAGAAAGTTCAAACGAGCCTTCTGAGACCTATACTTGGCTCATGAAGTTTGAAGGAAAACAACTGCAGTTGCCAAAGAATTTCAGCCCATCAGTGGAATTTCTAGAGGTTCACACCTCAGGATTTTGGAGATAATTCAACTGAATCACAACACACTCATTTTTTGAGCCGATCTATTGGCAATACCTTATTCAAGTGTCATGACGCGCGCTTTGACTAACTACTGTTCTTCATCGTTCCGGCCAAGGCCAACTGACTTGTCAGCGCAATATCTATTGGTCACGCAATATAAGCACGTGTGGGAATGGCGGGCGGAAGTTCACTGGTGAGGTCTGAGCGCTGTGAGTCAGCAGCTTCGCTGGATTTTTTTTGAGCGACCGAGACGGTCGCGTTACGTGGAAACACCATCATAAAATCTATTGGTCAGACAATATAAAATCAAGCTATTCGCTCCATCTATTAAGCTACTTACTACTCGCTACTCACAACATATAAGCTCAACCTTGGTGAGCTTTGGGGCCGCATTATTTTACTCTCACGCTCGTCAAGCCTTGCCGGCCGCAGAGTGGTGTCGAGCCACTCGCAGTTCAGATTAGTCCAGATTAGCCATGAACCGATTTTATTCAAGCAGGCTCTTGAGTCCATCGAAGAAGCTTTCGGTTTCTTCCTCGGTCGCTTCAGCGCCCATGATGTCATCGTAATCCTCTTCGATAATATCATCGAAAGACAATTCTTTAAGAAAGATGCTGGGCTCGCAACTGACGCGGTCTCCGTATTTCGTTCGCCATGCGCAATACGTCATGGTGAATTCATCTTGGGCTCTGGTGATCCCCACGTAGAGGAGTCGGCGCTCTTCATCTACGGTTCCTTCTTCTAGCGAGCGCTTGTGAGGGAGGATTCCATTTTCTAGACCGACTAGATACACCAGAGGAAACTCAAGACCTTTAGAGGCGTGCAGCGTGATCATGCAGACACCTTTCTGTTTCTCGATGTCTTCATCTTTGTCAGATTGAAGTGCCATGTGGTTAAGAAACTTCTGAAGTGTGCGCTTTTTTGAGGTTGCATGTGCTAGATCTGAGCGAAGATCGCTGAGGCCTTCTGACCGTTGTTTCTTTTCATTTTCAGTTTTGCAATGACGCCTCATCCAGTCCTCGTAACCAACCTCTTGAATAAATTCATGGAAAAGTGCCCCCATACATTCTTCACCAGTGGCGAAACGTTCGTGGTATTTCAGAATGAGTTCAACGAAGGTATTCACGCTATTTCTAACTTTAGTGCTGAGTTGGCTCAGCACCTCGTCCACTCCCATGGCCTCCCAGATGCTACATTCACGCTCGCGACTAGCATCAGTGATCAATAATGCAGATGCCTGACCTATACCTCGCGGTGGAGCATTCAAGATACGCAACAATGGAACATCTGAAATTGGACTGTTAAGTACCTGTAAATAAGCAATGCAATCGCGTACTTCCTTGCGGTCAAAGAAACTCTGAGACCCGACTACTCGGTATGGGATTTTCATGTCTCGCATTGCCATCTCAAGATTTCGGCTCTGGGCATTGGTGCGGAAAAGAATAGCAAAGTCTTCCCAAGGGGTTTTCTGGGTAGCATTGCGCTCATGCATTTCTTCAGCAATGAATTCAGCCTCTTCCTCATCGCCAGGCATGGTGATGAGGCGCAGGGGTTTACCATCTCCCTTGAATGGTTTGAGCTCTTTCTCACGGCGGCCGTAGTTGTGCTTAATCAGAGAGTTGGCAGTTTTGAGAACTGCCGCGGAGCTTCGGTAATTCACTTCTAGTAAGATGACCTTGGGATCCGGGAAGAAGCGCTCAAATTGCAAAATATTTGTCACGTCTGCTCCACGCCAGCCATAGATGCTTTGGTCATCATCTCCCACAACGCAGACATTATAGGGTGCGCCAACGAGTTGCTGTAGCAACTTCATCTGCAGTCCATTAGTATCCTGAAATTCATCCACCGTCACATGTGTGTACTTCTTGCGGATAATCTCACGGACATCCGCGTGCTCGCGCAGGAGCTTTTCACCCAGTAAGAGTAAGTCGTCAAAGTCGACGGCATTCTGGGAGTGTAGCTCGTTATTGTAAGCGAGTGCTATAGCTCCCACGAGATCATCCGCCTGATCTTGAGCCGGTATACCCGCATTCTTGTTATTAGAAATGAGGCTGATCACCTGGTTCGCGTCGAGGTTTATATCCTTGCCCCCCTTGCGGATAATCAATTGCTTGATCATCCCTATTTGATCCTGACCAGAGTAGATTGTGAAATTCTTTTTGTAGCCTAGCTTCTCGATGCCTTCACGCAAAATTCGGACACACAACGAATGGAAGGTGCAAACCGTAATGAGATCACCAGCTTTCTTCGAGATCATCCCACAAATCCGTTCCCTCATTTCAACCGCAGACTTATTGGTGAATGTCACTGCGAGAATGTTTTCAGGCTCCACTCCTTGCTGTAACATGTTGGCTATTCGGCACGTCACCGTGCGCGTTTTCCCGGTGCCAGCTCCAGCAAGAATAAGCACTGGGCCATCGAGCGAGTTCACCGCATCGCGTTGCGCGTCATTGAGACTGGAGAATGAGAAGCCTGTTGCCATGTCCCTGTGATGGAACCCCTCAATCGCGGGTGTGTCAAATATCGAATAATACCATTCTGTGATTCAAATGAGACGATAGACAGAGTGATTCTTCTAAATTCAAGGCATGATGAGGGAGTCATGCGGGCATCATGACCGATGAATAATACCACTTAGCAAAACCAAAGAGACAAATGTTTTTTTGAGGGTTTTAGGGAAATACGCTACGCTGAAAGCTTTGATTGCTGGGCGCTTTCTTGATAAATCGGCGTTTCTCCTCAGTCATGGTGCTCGCACCACTCCCTCTTCTTGCCTTGATCGATCAAAAAATCACTCCCTTATTAGTCTCTTTTGATTCACTAAGTGGTATCACACTACACGACAAAAATTTAAGCACTGGATTCTACAATCAATGTGATCGCTCAGTGTGACAAAGCCTCTGAGTGCTGTGGCTTCCATGAGAAGGTGTTGCAAGTTATTTATTTAGAGGGCACCTCCGGCAACTCCCGCTGTCGGTGTGTGAGTTATTAATTCTTTAAATTTGCGAGCGTAGCTCGTTTTTGAAGATAGGCCCCCTTCGGGC
>JBLHPP010000143.1:0-6656 GCA_047624385.1 Crocinitomicaceae bacterium | reverse complement strand
CGATTCTACTCGCTACTACATTCTCGCTACTAACTACTTTTTTGAAAATGCTTTCCACAGAATCCATCACCTCGCTCCGCGCGAAACTCACCGCCGGAGAAATCACCCCAGTCGACATAATCGACTCGCTTGAGGCCTCCATCAAGGAAAAGGACGAAGCCATCGGTGGCTACCTAGCGTACGACTTCGACACTGCGCGCGAAGAAGCCCAAAGTGCCGATCTCAGCCTCCCACTCGGCGGTATCCCGATTGCCATCAAAGACAACATCAACGTAAAGGGACAGCCATTGACTTGTGCTTCAAAGTTTCTCGAAGGCGCCTTTATTTCTCCGTATGACGCCACAGTCATCACCAAGCTCCGCGAAGCCGGTGCCATCCCACTCGGACGCACTAACCTCGATGAATTTGCCATGGGATCCACCTCCGGTAACTCCGCTATCAAGCGTACTAATAACCCCGTCGACCTCACTCGCGTTCCCGGTGGATCATCCGGCGGTTCCGCAGCTGTCGTTGCTGCCGACACCGCGATCGCAGCTCTCGGCTCTGACACCGGTGGCTCTATTCGCCAGCCCGCATCCCATTGCGGCATCGTCGGGCTCAAGCCATCTTACGGTCGCGTGTCCCGATACGGCCTAGTAGCCTTCGCCTCCTCGCTCGACCAAATTGGACCAATGACCAAATCAGTCGACGATGCGGCACTCTTGCTCAACGCGATCACCGGCTACGACCCAGCAGACTCCACCTCACTCGAAGATGATAACACAGACTTCACTGCTGACATCGACAGAGGAGTAAAAGGACTCAGACTCGGTGTGCCAAAGGAATACTTCAGCGACGCCATCGACCCAGCCGTCAAAGTAATCTTCGACGAAACAGCAGCCAAGCTCGAAGCCGCCGGCGCAGAGCTCGTTCCCATTTCACTTCCACACACGGAGTACGCAGTAGCTACTTACTACATCATCGCTCCAGCTGAAGCATCTTCTAACCTCTCGCGTTTCGACGGTATCCGCTACGGCAACCGCGCCGAAAATCCAGAGAACCTCATCGACCTCTACCGCAAATCACGCGCGCAGGGATTCGGTGCTGAAGTAAAACGCCGCATCATTCTCGGCACCTACGTTCTCTCCTCTGGTTACCACGACGCTTACTACACCAAAGCCCAGAAAGTCCGTACTCTCATCCGCAAAGACTTCACTGACGCCTTTGCAAATGTCGATGCCATCCTTTCTCCCGTAGCTCCCACAGCGGCTCCAAAGCACGGAGAAAATGCAGACGACCCACTCACTGAATACCTCGCAGACATTTGCACCCTCGCCGCAAACCTCGCAGGTATCCCGGGCATCTCAGTCCCCGCTGGTACAATAGAGTCCGACACCGGAACCAAACTTCCAGTTGGCCTGCAAATTCTCGGCCCAGACCTAGGTGAGGCCATCCTCCTCAAAATCGCCAAGACTGTAGAATCGCTCTAACGAAAACTACCCAACATTAAAAAAGCGAAGGACTCATGCTCTACGCTTTTTTTGCTTCTATGTTTCTCGGATCACACAATATAAAAAATTCCAAGTGTAGTGATTTATAGCCCCCCCCCTATGCCTAGAGTCCATTATAAAATAGGCCTTAGTCAACCTTTCCACTTTGCTCCTAAGACTGATTTTTGAAGTTGTAGTGTAAGAAATCGAAATATGAACTCGCCACACGTCGAATCCAAGTGTTTTAAAAACAAACACTTACGATTTTTGGTTTATTCACTGCTGGCGACTGCATATAAAGTATCACCTAGACCAACGGAGACTGGGCCGTAGACATAACTCAAAGGACGTTTTCCATGTGCGGCTACTTGACTGGCATTGCTGAAAACTGGAAGGCTGGCCAGCCGTTCTTATCTCGCAATGTTGGGATGGAGATCTCGTTCCAGCCCATACGTACAAACTTTGGCGCAGCGACTGTCGCTGATGATACAATCACCGTGTTGCCATCAATCGAGGCGTCCGCGGCGGAGAAACTCTTACCATCGGCAGAAACTTCGAACCAGGTTGGGGCTTTGCCATCAGCTGTTTCAAGGCCTTGGTCGATCGCGCCAAAAGCAACGATAACCTTAGCGCCCTTCGCCATGGCACTTTTAAACACTGGCCCGGAACAGACGATATTCTTGCTGTAGGTTTTGTTCAGAGCCATCGCGGCAAGGCGTTCGCCAACTGGCTTCTTGTCTCGCGGGTGGATGTCTTTGATATTCCCTTCAATGGTGTCGTGAGTGGCTATGACACCGCAGTTTTTGAGCTCTGCGGCCGCCTTGTACTGAGCTGTCCAAATAGAATCACATAGGGTAATATCCTTTTCCGAGCGCTTGCCGCGATTGTAATCAAACGGCGCGATTTGGACGAGATAAAGCGGTAATTCTGGTGCATTGAAGGCATTGGCCCAACCGCCTTGTAAGGCCTTGAGCTTATCAAAATAATCGCCATTACCACGATTCGATTCGCCCTGATACCAAATTGCTCCCTTGATCGCAAATGGAGCAAGTGGTGCCACCATGGCGTTGTAGATACCGTTGGGTACTTTATTGCCACCAATCGTTGTTTTAATAGTGAATGGGCTGACCCTACCAACCGAGCTTGCCTGCTTTGCCTTCGCCAGCCACGCATCTACCTCACTGATCACCTTGTCCTGCTGCTTGATCACCGACGCCATGTCTGGCTTCTTGAGCGGCTTGCCGATGAGCGCGTAACCTTCGTCGGCGATCCATGGTTCGATTTTTGTGCCACCCCATGACGCGTCGATTAGACCAATCGGTACGCCCAGTTCTTTCTGAAGTTTCATGCCGAAGTACAGGCCGACGCCAGAGAAGCGCTGGCTATCACCACTTTTAAAGCTGTTCCATGCGCCATTTGTGTCCTCCATGGCAAATGAACTCTTAGCGTGATCGTGAACATGAAACATGCGCACCATATCGTTGCCATGTTTCACGCCTTTCTCAGGGCGAAAACCGAATTCCATGTTGGACTGGCCGCTGCATAACCAAACTTCGCCAACGAGGATATCGGTCAGCTTGACATTACCAACCTGTAGATCTTGTGGCACCGCATTGGCTGCCATTGCATCCAGTTTGGCCATAAACTTACCCGACTTGTCGGTGGTCACGGTCTTGGATTGACCTGCGAAAGTGACGGTGACGGACTCACCAGGATCCGCCCAACCCCATATGGGCACGGCCTGCTTCTGTTGCAGAACCATGTGGCTGGCCATGATATTTGGAAGTGATACTTCAGCGTGGAGCGTAGTAGTGGCGCACAGGACAAAAAGAGAGAGAAGAAGTTTTTTCATAATAGACTTAAGAATAATTGGTAGAGATTTACTTTTGGGGTGGCATACTTGAGGTAGCTGTAGAGAGGGAAAAGTGACTGTAAGGACTCCTCAAGATAGCCTAAACTTTAGAGTAGCCTAACGAGGTCACCCAACATTTAAAATCAGTAGAACTAACGCTCAGATTTGGCCCTCAATAGGCAATGAGAATGAGTCATTTTTTCCTAGTGGCGGTGCCCTTTATAGACATTACGCTTCTTGCTTGGTGAGGGCTGAGAAGGTTTTGGTGGAGATTTGGGCTTTAGTTTTAGCTCTGGTAGATACCAAAGTCTCCGCTGAGCACGCTCCTGTGGGCTCGCTTGATCTTGCACATCTGGATCTGAATACTTATAAGGAAGCACGCTTTCGCCCGCTCGTAGATTTCTGACTAATTGTGATTTATCCCCATTTCTCTGTTGAAGTGCCATGAGGGCAGATTGCCCTTTGACTATTTGAGGGCTAATAAAGATCACTAATTCTTCGCGAATCACCTCTTTATTTATTGTAGAGAATAGACGCTTCAGGCCAGGAATGTGCATTAACACTGGTATGCCGCTCTCGGTTGATTCATTGCGCTCTGTGATAAGACCACCCAGAACAACGGTTTCACCGTTTGGCACAGTAACTGTTGTTGCAAGACTCTCCTCACCGATAATAGGAATACTATTCCCATCGATCACAGTCTGACCGACGATGTTGTTATTGGAAAATACAATCTGTAGAGTGACTTCATCTTTAGAATTAACCAAAGGAATCACCTCAAGCTCCAACAAAACATCACGGAAGGCGATGTTGGTTGATTGCGAACCGTTAACCCCAGAACCTCCCTGACTAAAACTATTGGTAGGAACTGGTACTTGTTGACCAGATGAAAGAGTCGCTCGGCGATTATTCGTTGTGAAAATTGTAGGTCTAGCCATCAAGCGGAATTTCCCGCTGTCTTCCATCGCTGAGAGGGTAGCGGAGAAGCTCTTTCCTATCTGTCCGTATAGAGAAAGGCCAGGCACCGGAGCAAAAGCTCCCAAATTTGTGAGCGTCGTAGGATCCGCAAGAATTGGGAATCCAGTTCTATTCTGCCCTGCAATACCAGAATTAGCACCACGTGTGGCCTTGTAAGTACGGGCGAAATCCATACCGAAATCAATAGAGTCACCTAAATTATACCTGCCAAAGATCGCAGTAATTTGCACCTGATCCCTAATAACATCCATCTCAGTAATGAGGTCTTTAACCACCTTAATGGAAGAAGGTGGACCTTTGATAATGAGAGTATTGTTAGTATTATCAGCAACCAATAGTGTTTTTCCTATGATAACAGCTTCTGGCCCCTCTTCGCGGCTAGTCTCACCGAGACTTCCAGCTGCTCCATTTTGATTAGTTGAAGCATTTGTATTATTTCGTCCGCTATTTTGATTACTTTGCGATCTATTACTATTGCTTCCTTGACGACTACCACCAGTTTGATCCGAAGACTTAACGGAAACCTGAGTAATCGCATTTTCTGCGATACTTAAGAATTCTGATACTGATAGGAATTTGAGCTTATGTTTATAGAAGTTTCGTTCATCGAGAGGTGAGTCGTAGCCCTTGATCAAGCTTTCTGCAATTTCAACATCGATCGGTCTACCAATCACAAAAATGCGATTTGTCCGCACGTCCGATAAGACTTGAACACTACTAAAACTCTCTCCGCCAGTTGTACGCTTTACCACCGCCGCTTTACCATTTTGAACACTTACCGCTACCCCTTTTACAGCCGCGCGGGTTGCCGTCCCACCACCTGCTGTTGAAAACTGGGTGTTTTGTTGTGCGCTAAATTCCATTATCGACTTCACACTCTCGGCTGTTTCTTCAGCATCAGCATGCTCGAGGGGTATCCACTTTTGCTTTGCTGCTTCCTGCGGAATATCGATTCTCTCTTTGATTTCTATCAAAGTGCGGATCAGCTGCGAGTTCTCGGTGATAATCAAGGCATTAGCGTTTGGGACAGGAACAATAGATCCATGCGCTCCAATCTGGGATATAACACCGGTGAAGATACTCATCGCCTCCTCTGGCTTAATGTTATCTAGGCCCATGATATAGGTCACTAGTTCCTCTGAATCGGGTAATAGAAATGCATCAGAAACCAATGGGGTCCCCCCAACAGTACGAGCCCTTGGTGCTAGAAGTAATTTCACTTCATTTGGTCCACTAGGGACAAATATTAAACCTTCAAGAAAGCATGTCTTCACGAGAAGATCTGCAGCCTCGCGATACGTAAGTGGACCTGGCTGAACGAAGCTAATTTCTATAGCTAAAGCCGCTTTCGTAAGAATCACGCGATTGCCGGTGTATTTGCGATAAAAGATAGCTACCTTTTCACCACTCATAAGAGGCTCCTGGACACCTTCTTTGATGACGGTCTCTGGGTCTACAAGCGGCTTTACTTGAACACCTGCTTGAACTCCTGACGCGGGTGGTACTGGAGGGTTGGCTTGTGGTAGCGGTACCTGCGCTAGAGCGGTGCCCGCAATGGTTAAAGTCACGGAAAGACCTGTAAGAGATTTAGAAAATGAATTCATAAGAAGATAGTTTTTATTTGGAGCGTTTCACAGGTGGAGTAGGAGTACGGCGGACACGTGGTCGGCGCGTACTAGTAGAGGAAGTTGGAACTTGAGGTTTTTTTGTACTTGTCGGTCTATTGGTTGTCCTAGGTTTACTCGTCACTCTCGAAGCCTTTGCTATGCCATTCTTAATGTCAGTAGAGTTATAGCCGATCGTCATTTTTTGTAAGCCATTCATCACAATCACTGTGGTTTGTAAGTAATCTTCAATATTCTTGTCCACCTTGATCAGCTTGAGCCCCTTAGAGTTTGGTGCCGCCCCCTCGCGCAAGAAAATCGGTTCCTTGGTGTTTTTACGATCCACTACAGTAACAAACCACCCATCATCAAACATAGAAACTCCTCGGAGGGTGAGTGAGTTATTGATAATCGGAGCTTTAGGAATAGGAGCCGGTGGCTTTTTGATCATAAATGGTGAGCGACCCTTTAGCACATCGTAATCACTCATCGATGGATTCTTTGGCAACTCGGCCCCTAGCCCGAGCGTGAGCAGAGCGAGAATTGATAGTGATTTTAAAAATTGAATCATAACAGAGTATTTTATATTATAAGGAATCAGGATTAGAAGCAATAAGCCATTGTTCAGCGGTGAGTGTGCAGGTGATGAATCCGTCATCATCGACTTTAGCTGTGGGCTTCATTACTATTTGGGTCACTGCACGAAATTCTTCTGGTTGGTGGATATCAACTAGCCATTTATAGATTTGATCT
>JBLHPP010000142.1:0-6675 GCA_047624385.1 Crocinitomicaceae bacterium | reverse complement strand
CTGCAATCCGACGATGTCCGCCCCCGACGCCTGAATGACCTTGGCGGTCTGGGACAATGGTTGTCCCCGCCGCGTGCCACCATTGAGCACATTGTAGGTCATGACCCGCAGGCCGGGCTTCTTCGCCTGAGATTGATCAGGATTTGCACGTGTCACGTCAGAGGCAGACACGAGACAAATCATCGCGATGGTAAGAATTGAAACGACTCTGTTTTGCATGATTTTTGGTTAAGAACTTACTTTTTGAGTGACGTGTCGTTGAAAGGGGAGAAGGTGCAATCTCCGCTCAAATTATGAGAAAGTCACAGCTTATCGGAGGCTTCTCAGCTTCGGCGGGGTCTCGCCGCTTTCGATGACTTGGATGATGCTTTTGATTTTGGCAAAAATATCACCAAACCCCTTTTTCTCACGGTGCATGTTGAGATCTTTTTCAAGTTGCTGCAAATTCTTCAACTCCGGTTTTGCAGCAGAGCCGTACTGCGCTAGTGCATTCAAGCAGCCCACCATGCGGCTCTTTTTGTTCCATCGCTGGAGATCCATAAAGGAAAGGCAGAGGGGTATTCCTTCTTCGATGCGATGCTTGGCAAGAATCTTTAAACCCTGCATCCGAATACCGTCGGCAAACATGATACCGCTGGGGGCGGGTGAGACAATCGCTTCACGAATCGCCGGTAACAATGGACGGATCTCATCGTAGCTGAGTTGGTTGTATACCGAGCCAATGGCACCACGTGAACGACCATCTTGGTTTTGTAAACCTGCCGCCACTGCTTTGCGCAGTAAATCACGATCCACACCATCGATCGACTTCTTCAACATTTTACCAAAAACTGCGGAGGATATGTAGCGTTGCTCCATGCCACGTGGATCTGAAGCGGATGGTTCATTGGTGATCATTTCTAACATTTGAGGTAGAGCCGACATGGCTGGCTGGCCAATCGACACTAATGCCTCAGCGGCTTTGATTCGCAGCCACAGGTCATTCGATTCTAAAGTATTCTGCAGCGCCGGTACTGCGGGTGCAGCTTTTCCTTTCATGTGGGCCAGTGTCTGGCATGCTCCAAGGGCGATGTTAACATCATCACTTTTGAGCAAGCGAATCACATCCGAGACTTTGACACCTTTGCGTCTAGCCAAAGCCATGGCCGCTCTCTCGCGTACCACTGGTGACCAACTAGCCAACCTGCTGAATAATGCTTTAGTATCGAGCGCGTCGTAGAAGCCATTGCGGTTGAGACTACTCCAGCCACGGCCATCTTCGACGATGCCTTGCGCTTGTTTCGCCGTGAGCTCTGGAACCACCGGAGCTTTTTTACCGGTAATCATTAATTGTTTCAATGGCATCGCATACGCCAATAGATAGTGGCCAGTTCCGTCCCAGTTGCGGGTGCTATCAGGACGAGCACTGGGCGGGCCTTGATGGGGGAAGCTCATGTCAGCCTGACGGCCGTAATCAAAGTACCAGCCGCCGAATTCATTCATCCAAGCACCGGTGGCCTCTGGGCCTGACAATCCAACGCTCGGCATTGCCCAGCTGATGTTCCAGTAGTTGCCGGTATGGCCTCCATCCCTTTCTGCTCCATGCGAAGCGAGAGTCATCCGTGCAAAATAGGTGGCCACTTTCTTTTCTCCTAGGAGGTTGAACAACATCGCCGCCATGCCGCACTTGCCATTGTCTTCGTGGGTTTGGATCCAAGGTTTGTGATCGCCATAAGGCACTGCACCCTTGCCTGCATAAAATCGTAGCATCTTGGCACTGCGCTCGATTGCTAAATCCACATCCGGATCCTGCAAACCCGCCATCCGAGCCAGCACCAACGAGGTGGTCAGAGTCAGTCCAGGTGCGTTCATCATTCCGTAGCCGACCAATCGTCCATCACCTCCTGCAAATTTATGCCCCCAGGAGCCTACCATACTCTGACCTCGTGCTGCTTCGAGAGCTAGTCGCTTCATACCCGATTTAAAGGAGTCATCTCCGGTCGCCATTTGATACTCGGCTAAAAAGGTGATCACATAACCATAGTACCAAGTAGCCATGCCCTTGGCTGAAAACTTGGATGCCCACTCGGCCTCACGCTTGATCAGCCGTCTGTAGCTTTTGTCGCCGGACGCCAATAATGCCATGGCATTCCAGCATCGGGGGATAGTTCCCTCTTTGTATGAGGGCTTTTCCATGCGTTTTGCCAAGGCCTTGCAACCTTGCTCCAAAATGCGCTTCGACTTCGGACAATTGTAAGGAGCTGTATCGCTGTAGGTTCCTAATACTGGTAATACTAGAGCCACCTGCGCCTTCTTTCCATCGCGCCACCGGGTCACCGATAGCTTGCCTGATGTAGCTTCGGCTGCTGTCAGAGCTTTACCAAACTCAACACGAGGGTCGTATGAGAAGGGCTTGCCTGAAACCCCCAAAATAACATCACCCACTTGTAAGACGCCGTCAGCCGGCGTGGCTTTGGTCACTTTAGTTACTCCGATCTGGCGGGCCTTCGATGTTTCCAAGCGCTCACTAAAAATCCACCCACGCGCCCCAGTGGCGCCTAAATTCCAATCGTGGGTCGCCTCTTTTGGGATTGATTCTCCCTTCGTGAGGTCGACGTTCTTAATTTTCACCTTCCGAGCAGCATCGGCTGAATCAACTAATAGAAGAGGAATCAGGGTGATGAGAGACAATAAGGCAGCGGAGCGCATGATAGTAAACATTATGAACCGAATATGGGTTTTATCCAGAGCGATGCAATAATATATGCTGCGTGTATCGAGATTTGTCACTTTTGATTCACCAAGTGGTATAAGTGGTATAAGTGGAATTAGACCAGCTACACAATTATACTGGATCAATCGTAGTGTTCTAATTCTTTGCGCTTCCAGCAGAGCTGTTTGTTTCGCTATTGATCCAACCTAACGATTCAAATGGGATTACTTATTCTCTGGCCTCATTTTCATATCAGGGATAAAAAATGGAGGATTTACTCCGGTGATCATGAACGCGATAGTGATAACGAAACTGGCTGGGTATTTAGCTGCCCCGTCATTTTCTAAGTTTGGTTTTGGCGTTTAAACTCAGAACTTCAGGTAGGCGGCGGCGAAGCGTTTGCCTATTTCTATCTGGGATTCTGTGTCGTAGTGGAGCTTATCGCCGATGTGACCTTTCAAATCTCGAGCGTCGATGCAGGCGGTGTGTTTCCGTTTTCCAGGTAAACCTAACAAAACCTTATTAGTCTCCTTCACATGCTGAAATGGACCCTTGTTGATGTAGGAGCCGAGGGTGCATGCGATGAATGGTAGGGTTGGATTTTTGAGGTCACTGCGGTAGCGGTCGATCATATCCAGCAACTTGCCTTCGTAGGATTGGTAAAGCGGCTTGGTTGAGTCGGACTCGCCTTGGAGCCAGAGTATCGCTTTGATTCTGGTTTTTAGCTTGGAGTTTTTAGCTACTTCTTCGACGGCTTGCTGGGTGAGTTCGAGCGACCGCTGGTAGAGCTTTTTATCTTTTCCGTAGGAACCGATTGGCGCGCCGCCGACGGCCCCGGGAATTAGGCCAATTTTCAGTTTGGCATCATGTTGAGCCAGAGTACGGGCGAAGCTCATGCCCGGGCCGGTGCCTGAATTGTCACTGCCGTCGATCCTATCCGGAGTGCCTTGTGCGTGCAGTGGGTCACGTGCGATGTTCCATTGCCGTTGTTTCGAGTGGAAAAACAAGATGTTCTTATTCTCCTGGGGTTTCATCTCGATGGCACCGCGGCCTTTCATATTCGACTGGCCGACCAGTAGGAAGAGGTCAAGCGTGTCCTGCTGTGCAAAGGTGGAAAAGTCGGCGGGGTGTAGTGGTGGCTGCGCGGCACCACCGCGGGTGCCTTTGGCTAGTAGGTGTATTGGAAATCCTGCGCAGGCGGTGCCGGCTGCAGTGCGAATTAAAAAGTCTCTACGGTTCATAGTGAATTATGAGGTGGGTTGAGGTGATAAGCATTATAGATGAATCATCTACAGAAAAATCCAGGACGAAATCTGGGTAATTATCCAGAGGTGTGGATTCGATTTTATACAGGCTGAGTAGCTAGTCTAAGATGAAGCTTTATTGATTCCGATCTGGCGTTCGAAGTCCAGGTCGGGCGCAAGACCAGCTCGGAGTGCGTTATTATAGGCTTCTTTAGCTTTCTTTTTGTCGTCTTTAAGGAAGTGCACTTGAGCGATGTTGTAGTATCCAGCTTCGTATTCTGGATCGAGTTCTATAGCACTCTGAAAGAGGTCGAGAGCCTTGGTGTAGCGAGCATTTCTTGCCTCGATGATTCCTCTGTAGAGGAAAGCTTCTTTGTAATCAGGCTTGAGGTCAATGGCGCGATCGATCGACTTAGCGGCTAAGTCATCATTGTTCTGTTGGAAGCGGGACATCCCGAGCATGAAATGGGTGTAGGGATTTCTAGGACGCTGTGAGGTGCCTAGCTCAAAGATTGCTTCGGCATCCTTTACTTCGCCTAGGCGCATGCGGATCACTCCGCGATTGATGAGGAAGCTGTAGTCAGGGATGGCATCGTATGCTTCATCATAAATATCTTTGGCGAAGGCGAGGTTATTTTTTTCAACTAGACGTCGAGCAATCGCGTGATAGGTGTTAATTTTTTCATTGGCGATATCTTGTGCACGATCTTGGCTTTGTCTGGTAGCTCTGCCAAGTGGGCTGTGGAGGGTGCCCTCGGATTTGTGCTCAAGGAGCATTTCGCGTTCACGCTGGGTGAGCTGGAGTTCATCACCGCCGGCAGCGAGATATTCTTTTTCGAAATCTGGATTTGGCACAGCAGAACGCTGGTATTCATCCCAAAGTAGGCGCTCAGCCTGACGACGACGTGAGGACTGGGTGATGAGACGGTTGACTGTTTTCTTGAGTAGCTCAGCTTCTTCACGTGCAGCTTCGTCGGCAAGTGGCTGGCTTGCTTTCACTGCGAGTTGTTCCTGAGTTGATTTGAGGGTGGATTCGAGGTTACTGATTCTCTTGCGGAATGCTGTATTTTCTTGGCGTTTGAGAATGAGTTGGTGCTTGGCAATGGCGACATCATTTTCTGCTTCGGTGACTCGGTCGAGCGCGATATTTTTATCGGAATTGAGCTGAGCGAGGTGTTGCTTAGCGGTGCTAAGTTCGCGACCTAGGCGTAGGTTTTCTTTCATCAGTTCCTTGGCTCGGTTGGCATCGCTGAGTTTGAGCATCTGGCTGAGTTGATCGCGCTCGGCCGTCATATTGACGAGGTCTTGTCGCAGCTCATCGCTAAGTGACTCAGAGTCGGAAAGTCGATTGATGAGGTCGGAGATCTCACCTTTTTGGGAGTTCATGATGACGTCAGCTTCGGCAAGTTGGCTTTTCAGGAGGTTAATTTCCTTGCGCATGGTAACGACGACGACCGCTGTGTTTGTCTGTGATGCATCTAGGTCTTTGGTCTTCTTGGCTAATAGACTTTTATTGAGTTTGGTTTCTCTGAGAAGTTTTTGGTTTTCAAGCATCTTGATCTCTAGAAGTTTCTTGGAGCTACGGTGGGCGTTGGCTAGCAAGATGAGCTCATCCTTCTGCTTTTCGTTTTGTTGCTTCAACTTGTCGACGTCTGCGAGTAATGGAGCAGTTGCGAGTGCGGTGCGTGTGCGCTGAAGTTGATCGATGCTAGAGAGAAGCTTTTGCTGGTCATTTTTTCCTAACTGTTGGCTTTTACGGAGCTCTTGCTGGAGTCTCGCAATCTCGCCATTGAGCATGCGGGTCTGAGTGCTTTCTTTACCGAGCCCTTGTTGGTTTTTTCGTAAATCAGTCTGAAGTCTGCTAATGAGCTCAGTGTATTTGAGCTTTTCTGATGAGTGCTTTCTTTTAAGTGATTCGAGTTCCTTTTGCTGACTATTCACTCGGTCGTTGAGTTGTGTGAGTTGGCGGAGGTCTCCTTGGTTACTTTTAACGACAGCACGGCTGGGGTTGCTTTTTTGCGCGCCTTCATCTATCACTAGATGTTGAAGTTTAGCTTGCTCAGCCATGAAAACAATTTGAGCGGCTGGCTCTACTCGTTTGATAGCAGCCTTGGTTTTGTCGATGCGTCCATGGACGATATGAGGTTTCCAAGCAGGATGAGCTGCAGCGAGGGACTCGTAATATCGCAGTGCCTGATGGTACTTATTCCAGGCTCTCTTGAATGCTTTCGCTTCCTCTAGCTTTTCAGCATCAGTGACAGTCTGGTAAGCCGAGAGGAGAATCGTTCCAGGGCGCACAGGTTGTTTGACCTCTTGGGCTAGAAGCGCCTGGGGTAAGGCGATAAGAATGAGTGAGATGTAGGTGCGTAGGATTCTTCTCATTGTGATACAAAGGCTTATAGGGGAGGTTACTTCAAAGGGGAAGTGAAAAGTTTTTTGTGCTATGTGATGCTAAATCTAGAGCCGTAGTGGCCTAGCCTTCATCGACACCATGGAAGAATCGATCCGTCCACGGCAAGAATTCTTCAGGTAAAGGAGCATGAAAGGTCAGGCGCTTGCCGCTACGAGGATGGGTGAAGCTTAGCCGGCGAGCATGAAGCATGAGTCTGCCAGGTTGCGCCTTTTGGCGATTTGGTTTCGCGTAGATCGGATCGCCAAGGATAGGACAACCAAGATGGAGCATATGGACCCTAATCTGGTGAGTTCGTCCTGTGTGGAGATCACAATGAATCAAAGAGC
>JBLHPP010000141.1:0-6728 GCA_047624385.1 Crocinitomicaceae bacterium | reverse complement strand
ACACCGTGCTGATTAATCTTATTACTGGGGAGTTTTTACCCACGCTGTTGAGCGAGGGGGGAAGAACAAGATCTAGTAAATGGTTACCACCTTTTTGGGTACCTTATTGCTGGAGATTTAGTGCTTCTGATATGGGATATTTCGAAGTCTTTACCTTTGCCGGAATAGAGCAACTCAATACCTTCTGGATTAGCATGCCAAGCGCACTTCTAGACAATGGCACCTTCGGGCCCTTCGCTAGTTACCTGGATCCAATTCTACATCTCGCCTCATCAATGCCTGCACTCGGTCTAAGTAGGGATCAATAACTTCATCTTTACGTTTCTCTCGCTCCATCGCTAAGCGCTCTTTAAGCCTCATATAACCAGAGAAATCACCAGTTACTTTATAAGCTCTAGTTATCTGGTACCAATCGAGGTAATCACGGCACCTCTCATCGGCTATTACCATATTCTGCCTCTCTCCAGCAAGTAAGGGCAGCCGTGAGTTTATATTTTTAAGCTCACCTTGGCACATCTCAGATGCCAATATAGTATATTCTAGCAATATTGGACGATAGATCGGGTGGCAGCTGTTAGATAAGTGAATTACCCCTTGCCGCATCGCCTCGGTGGCTTGAATCTTTTCTGCCACTTTCATACCATCTAAAAGCTTGAAATTCTCGAAGGGAACTAATCTAGAGTCACCATTCTCATCGGAAATATTGAGCACTAACATTTCTGTCAGTCGTTGATCTGACATAGCAATGCTTAGGTTTTCAACTAACTTGGGAGCGGCCATTTCGGCGACTTGAAGACTCCAAACTTTTTGCATAGCATTGGCACCTATACTCAACGGCGGAAAGTGCTTACGTAAAAGAATCTCCATTTCACCATCAAACAGCACAACTTCTGAAAGGAATGCGCGCATAGATGCTATTCCACCATCTTGCCTAAGCATGGACATTACCAGCGCACCTGACGCGGCTCTAAAAAAGGTTTCATTGGTGGCATCAAAACCTCGGACATCTCGTCCTGAAGCTGATAACACTTTACCTAAGGGGAATAATTCAGGGTTCGACAAAAGGAGCTCATACACTCTTCTTTTTGAGTTATCCTTTTTCCATGCCATTGTTTCGATAATCCCATAACTCAACCAAATCGGGACTTGAACTTGCGGTGATCCATTGAGCGTCTGGACTCCCTCCAATCCTCTGCGGTAAAGCAGTACATCGATAATTCCGTGACCTAAAACATCACGGTCGAGTCGAGTGTTTGCTTTCACTAAGAGCCGAATGATTAGATCTGCGTCCCCCAAAGGTTTCACGTCTGGCATTACTTGAATACCTGATCGTCCCCCCTTAGGCTCTAACATTTCTATGTAAATATTACGGTCTCCGGCGTAAGACTCTTTTGTCTCTAATAAACTATTTAATTCCTTAGCCATTGTATTAGCTATCGATGCGATAGCCATACGAAGCTTTACCCTCTCACCTCTAACAACGATTTTTTGGATCTGATTAGTTGAGGTAGTTGCGACACGATCAGGGTTCAAGTCTTCCCCTACTTGTGGATTCAATTCCTGAGTCAGCGATGTATTCACAAGCAAGGCAACTACCAAAAATACAGAAAGAAAACATGGAAAAGTCTTCTTCATCTATTCTGGGCGACCTTGTCGAATGATCACAGGCCTCGGGTCAAGAGTGATAAAACCATCACTTACAACAACGCTGGTCATTTCTTTATAACTGAGCTTGATCTCCTCTTCAAACACCTCAGCAATGACATCAAAGCTAGGTTTAACTATTCTAACCAACGATCCAGGTGCCGGCGCTTTGCCAAAGTTTCCACCAGGGAATGTCAGACTCCGCTCTTTCCCTCCATCATCACTATCTGTAGTCTGAAGCTCTATCTGCATAGAAACTGTCTGAGAAAATGGCATAAAACCAAGTTTCTTTGACCCGTCTGATTGTTGATTATTAGGAATATCAAATTCACGCTCGATGCTGACATCTATCAAGTTCGGCTTCAAATCGACATAGACGCCTGTAATTTTAACATAATCATCAACGATTGATGACTGTGTAAGTTCTAGCTTAGATGCAATATAGCGATTCAAATCTTCTTCCGTGATCTTCACCACATAGTTTTTCTGTATGGCCTCTCTGAGTCGCTCCGTAAGGTCTGGAATTTTAGCGCCAAGCTCGACTGGGCCAGTGCCATCCACATCCTGTAAATTCCTTGGTACCCAAGACATGAAAGTATGAGCGACCATACTAGTGAGCGCTACCAGCACAACGATGGCTATAATAGTTTTAAGCAATGAAAATCCCCTGCGATGCATGCTGTGAAGCCTAGTGAACCCATCCTAGCATGGCAAGAAGCGATCTCAGATATTGGAATTCCACGTGAAGCCGTTAAAACTGCTACAGCGCAGTCGCTACAACTCCCCCTTGGGAGTTATTTTTTCAGACGAATAGAAGTTCCGCAAAAGATACAGCGAAACCATTTATATCTCACTAGATGCCATGCCGTTGGTAGCATGACACCAAGTTTTGGCCAGGTATGAGCCTTCACGTGCTTTCGGCATGCCTTAGGAACAAACTGACGTTGACGGCAAACTGGGCAAGAGCTTCCACGCGCAATAAGCACATAGACGACTAATGCCACAAAGAGTAACACTGGCGTCATCAAGCCCCAAATGTAGTGCTCGGGTTTAAACAGAATATAAACAATGGGTACAATCGATCCGACTAACAATACACAAGCTAAAATATGCCCCAAAGCTCCTAAATAGGTTCTTCGAGCATCGTTGTGTAAGACACCTCTGATGTACTTCTCTGAGCTCGGATCAACTTCCGCATTGGTTCCAGACATCGCCTTACGTACGTTATTGGCGTCTTCTGGTTGCTGATGTGGGGTCACACCATTACCATTCTTACGGTAATCATCTATCGACTGCAGCTTCGTATTATCAACACCATATTTCCTATCAGTTTTCACACTCCGTACAGCATCAACTTTGATTTTCTTATTTAGAGGTTTTGGTAAGTTTTTTTCCTTCGAAGGTTCTAGATGCGCCTTTTCATCTTCATTCTGACCAAGGATTTTTTTAACCCTAGGAAGCTGAGCTACTACAATCTTTTGATTTTTAACAAAATCTTCTGAAAGAGGTAATGCCTTGGGCGCAAAAGGCTCAAAGACACGAGGATCGGTACCCAAGATCGAAACCGTTTGGGAATCAGTCACAGCGGCACCCTCATATTCAATCTTCTCAGTGAGTGATTCAAACCAAGACTTTACTAGCTCAAGACTCGGCTCTTGTTCCATGATATGCAGCATTTTATTGGCCATCGCCAACTCAGCATAAATTACCTCAGGTTTGTTAGACGTGAGTGCATCAATATCAGTGTAGCCTGCCGCTTCGAGCAAGGAACCTGTGACACTATCTATGCCTTCAATATCTAACAACGTTTGCATACTTAATTTTTAACTCCACAAGAGATAGAGCCAACCCCATACTCGGCAAGCATGAAAATGGGGTGGAACAAATTTAGTGGTCTAAGCGAGAGCTCCACGCATACTACGAAGTTGCTCTAGCTTGCCTTCCCATTCAGCAAGCCGAGCCCGCTCAACGTCGACAACTTCTGGCTTCGCGCGCTCGATGAAGTTCGAATTACTTAGCTTCTTTCCAGCCTTCTCGACTTCTTTGGCGATCTTTGCGATTTCCTTATCAAGACGAGATTTTTCAGCATCTATGTCGATGAGACCATCGAGCGGCATGTAAACTTCACCGAAGCTAGTGACTGCGGCAGGTGTGCCCTGAGGAGCATCGTAGTCAGCTTGTAGTTGGATTTCTTTCGCGCCTGCCAGAGTGGCAAGAGTATCGCACTCACCACCAACCCAATTAGCAACCGGCTTAACAACAAACTTCACGTCCTTGCTCGAAGCGAGGTTATACTCGGACTTGAGATTACGTAAGCGACCAGCAGTCTCGTAGAGAGAGGCTGCGATCTGCTGAGCTTCTGCGATCTTCTCAGCTAAAACCCCGGCAAGAACTGGAGTCTTATCAGTGGTCGTGCTCATGAGGAATTGCCCAGCTGGGAGGTAGCCCATCTTCGCTGAGAGTTCCTCAGTGATGTGTGGCATAAGCGGATGAAGGTGCGCTAAGAGGCGAGCAAGCACCGTGTCGATCACTGCCAGTGTGCGCGCCTTGGCTGACTCATTATCAGATCTGAAATCAAACTTGATGGCCTCGAGGAACTTGTCGCAATACTCAGTCCAGAAGAATTCGTAGAGTTGACCAGCCACGTCGTTGAAGCGGTAATTCTCGTATGCGGCGTCGAGATTTACGTCCAGCTTATCAAGCTTCGCGAGGATATCGATGTGGTGTGAGTCGAGCTTCTCGAATGACTCTAGAGCAATCACGCCAGTGCCCTGTATTTGTCTGAAGCGACAGGCATTGTAGAGCTTGTTAGCAAAGTTTCTTCCTTCGGAAATAGTGTCTTCGTCGAACTTGATGTCAGTACCCGTTGGAGCGATTCTCATCAATCCAAAGCGGAGGCCGTCCGCGCCAAACTTGTCCATCAGATCAAGCGGGTCAGGTGAGTTGCCCAGCGACTTGGACATCTTGCGTCCTTTACCGTCACGTACGATTGAGGTGAAGAACACGTTTTTGAACGGAAGCTCTTCAGCAAATCTGAAGCCGGCCATGATCATGCGTGCCACCCAGAAGAAAATAATATCTGGACCAGTCACAAGGTCAGCAGTCGGGTAGAACTTCTTCTTAGTCGATTCATCCATGGTTGCGAATGGCCAGAGCCATGAGCTAAACCATGTGTCCATGACGTCTTCGTCACGCACCCAGTTTTCACCATCCTGCGGGGGATTAGTCCCCACGTAGATATCGCCTGCAGCGAGGTCGCTCACATCGAGCGATTCAGCTTCCTTTAGATCGAATGCCTTGTCCTTCTTATACCAAACTGGGATTTGATGACCCCACCAGAGCTGGCGACTGATGCACCAATCCTGAAGGTTGCCCATCCAATTGTTGTAAGTGCTTTCCCAGCGCTTAGGACGGAAAGTGATGTCACCATTGTTGACTGCGTCTGTGGCCTCTTTCACTGCTGGGTATTTGAGGAACCATTGCATGGAAATACGTGGCTCCACCACAACGTCAGCACGCTCGGAGAATCCTACGTTATTCTCGTATTCTTCTACTTTGATCAGTAGACCCATTTCGTCGAGCATCTCAGCAGCCTTGCGCCGAGCTTGGAAGCGATCGAGACCGTCTAGCTCAGGAACCTCTGGGCAATTGATTGTGCCGTCAGCGTGAAGCACGTCGATGATTTCTAGGTTATGGCGCTCGCCGATCTCGAAGTCAGCCTTATCGTGCGCTGGAGTGATTTTGAGGCAACCAGTACCGAACTCCACGTCGACATGGTCGTCAGCAATGATTTCGATCTCAGCAGCTGGGAACGGACGGCGAACCTTGCGGCCGACGAACTTCTTGAAGCGCTCGTCATCAGGATTCACCGCCACTGCGATGTCGCCCATCAATGTCTCTGGACGCGTTGTTGAAATTTCGAGGAACTCACCAGGAGCATCCACGAGCTCATATTTCATGAAGTAGAGTTTAGAAACCTTTGGCTTCATGATCACCTCTTCGTCAGAAAGAGCGGTGAGCGATGCCGGGCACCAGTTGACCATGCGCTTACCACGGTAAATGAGGCCTTCGTTGAAGAGGTCTACGAATACTTTAGAAACTTGTGCAGAATAGTCTTCATCCATTGTGAAGCGCTCACGGTCCCAGTCGCAGGAGCACCCTAGACGCTTGAGTTGCTGGATGATGATACCGCCGTGCTCGTCTTTCCAGTCCCATACGCGCTCGAGGAATTTCTCTCTACCTAGTTCGCGGCGAGTGGTTCCTTCTTCATCGCGCACCTTCTTCTCAACCTTAGTCTGAGTGGCGATACCTGCGTGGTCTGTGCCAGGAAGCCAGAGCACTTCTTTACCTTGCTGACGCGCACGACGGGCAAGGATGTCTTGGATTGAGTTGTTGAGGACGTGGCCGATGTGGAGAATCCCAGTAACGTTTGGCGGGGGAATGACGATGGAATACGCTTCTTTCGAAGAATTCTCATCGGCCTGGAAGCACTTATTTGCTGTCCACGCTTCATACCACTGTTTCTCTACAGCTTGTGGCTCATACGCTTTTGGTAACTCTGACATGCCGCCTCATAGCGGGCAGGCTTCACTTTGTAAAGCCTGCCCGCTATGAGGCGGGTCATTGGTCATAAGTCAATGGTCATTAGGCCCAGCACGATGAAACTCATCCACTCCTCAAACCCACATGAAACACCAGACTAACAGTTGCGGCATGATGGGAACCATTCAAGTTCAGCCTGCGTAGCCACTAATACAGGTCTGTGGAGCTATCCATGCTATATGAGAGGTTGTTGCTGAAGGGTTGAATAAGTGCTGATTGCCTGCTTTTATTTAGGTTTTTCGAAGACAAAACAAAAGCTATGACAACCAGCTCTCTCTCTCTTTCATACCCAAGGCATTCGTGGATTCAAATACGAAAAAACATACCGTAAAAATGGCACTGAATATTACTACGTTCGCTCATCGGCAGCTCACGTTGTCTGCCCTCACTGCGGCTCAGCAAACACTACGATTATAAAAACCGAAAAGATACGTGAGATCCGAGGTTTGCACATCGGTTTTAAAAAAACATTCTGAGAGTCC
>JBLHPP010000140.1:0-6813 GCA_047624385.1 Crocinitomicaceae bacterium | reverse complement strand
TTTTCGATGCGTTTCTTGCGGTCTTCTCCGTGCATTTGGAGTTCAAGATACATCATCTCAGGCTTGAGGCCTTTGTCGCCTGTCCGCTGAGCTGGCTCAGAAAAGTGGATAGCTCCGAGTGCCTCGATAGTGCCGCCGTCGATACTGCGGTAGTTTCCAGGGTTTTTAGGGTCCTGGCAGAAAAGGGTGACTTCGTGGCCAACGAGTGTGCAGGGTAGGAATGAATCGGTGTTGATCCAGATCTTGCCGTCGCTATCGATTTTACGGACCTGAAGTCGGATCTTGTCGGCGTGTCCGATGATCATCACGGAGGTCATGTCGTCGCGGCCTGGATGGGTGTCGACTACGATGCCTGCGTTACCCTTGAATTGGTGGAAAGCCCACGATTTTGGCATGAATTTCTCAAATTCCGGCTTGAGCACACCGTAGGACATGGCGGCTTCGAGACCGATTGGACTAGGGGCGGCGAGGACTTTACGCATAAAGTCGAACTGAAGTTTTGGCATGGATTTATCCCATGCGCCTTTGATTTTATTAGACATTGTTTTGAGAATGAAGAATTGAAAATTGAGAAGATGCGGCTACTAGCTACTGAATACCAGCTACTCCTACAATTAAAGCATGTGGTCCATGCGGTCTTTTTTGGTCTGCAGGTACTTTTCGTTGTGCTCATTAGAGCATTGTTTGATCGGAAGTTGCTCTACGATATCGAGACCGTAGCCTTGTAGACCTACCATCTTTTTTGGGTTGTTAGTGAGCAGTCGAATATGGCGTACTCCGAGGTCGTGGAGGATCTGGGCACCCATGCCGTAGTCGCGAAGGTCAGCGCCGTAGCCAAGCTTTTCGTTGGCTTCAACAGTATCGTAGCCTTGCTCTTGGAGTTTATAGGCGTGGATTTTTGCTGGTAGGCCGATGCCTCGACCTTCTTGGCGGAGGTAGAGTAAGACTCCGCCATCTTTAGAAATATGTTCTAGCGCTTGGTGGAGTTGGCCGCCGCAATCGCAGCGGCGGGACATGAAGACATCGCCGGTGAGGCATTCTGAATGGACGCGCACGATTACTGGCTTTGTCGGATCAATTTCTCCGCGCACGAGCGCTAGGTGGTGAGAGTCATCGGTGTCGATCTCGTATAGGTGACAGTCGAATTCCCCAAAATCTGTCGGAAGCTTAATGATCTCTGAGCAACGAACCAGCTTCTCTGACTTGCGCCGGTGTTCCACGAGTTGGGCGATGGTGCATGCTTTGAGTCCGTGTTGTTGCTGGTAGTCACCGAGGTCACCGACACGGGCCATCTCACCATCTTCGTTCATGATCTCACAGATCACTCCAGCGGGCTCTAGGCCAGCGAGTCGAGCTAGGTCGACGGCTGCCTCTGTGTGGCCAGTACGGCGGAGGACTCCACCTTTTACGGCCTGCAATGGAAATACGTGTCCAGGTTTCACCAGCATGTCATCTGTGCTATTCGGATCGGCTAGGATTCTCAAGGCGAGAGCTCGATCAGCAGCCGAGATGCCTGTGGTGATACCATCTTTGGCATCGACGGAGACTGTGAAGGCTGTTTTGAGGGCTTCTGTGTTACGCCGGCTCATCTGCGGCAGGTCTAGATTCTCTGCTTGCTTCTCCGATATAGGAGCACAGATGAGGCCTCGCCCGTGGGTTGCCATGAAGGCTACGATCTCTTTGGTGACCAGACTGGCTGCGCAGATCAGATCTGCTTCGTTCTCGCGAGTAGGGTCATCGGCGCAGATAATGATTTTGCCGGCCGCAATGTCTGCGATGATTTCCTCGACTGGACTGAAAGTAAGTGCGCTCATGCTTATGAAACACCATTGTGCAGTATAGCTGAAAATGAAAGTGATTTCTACTATTGGTGATCGGGTAATTGCGAAACTACTACTCGTTTCAATTGGGATGTCTGTATCTTTTGGGGGCCTCTTATAATTTAGTTAGTTTCAGATGATAAAATGAGTCAAAGTGAAAAAACTTAGCTCAGGCTAATTTTTTCTATTGACCTAAATGAGTCGGCGTCATAGGAGTCAGCCATATTAGCAATCCTCGGTTGGTAGTGAACTCAGAGCAGACCTCAATTTCATCCAATTAGGGGGTCACCCCACATGATATACAAAATGATGAACAGAGAATTAATAATTTTAGGAGCAATGGCTGTATCTTCGGCTTCTGTATTTGCTGAGTCAGCGCACTCGCACCACGGAGCAGGTGGTCAGAAGCATGAAGTGGAAGCTCACGATCACTCAGGCTCGGCTGCCAGCAGTCTGGTAAATAAGCTAGAAAAATCTCGTGAGCAGCTGAATGATAAAGGTTTGTCTTTAGCTGGTGAGTATATTTACGAATACACAAATGTACTGGTCGGTGGTATCAATAGAGGTGGCTCTGAGCGAAGCCTTTTTGTATTTGATGCGGAGTTCGATCTAGAGACTATTTTTGGTTTCAAGGGGGCGACAATTTTTGCTCAATACTTGCACGTTACGGCTGAGAATGGAGGCACTCAAGACACTGGCGACATCCAGGATTATTCTAATATTGAGTCCGAGAGGTCTGTGGATGTTCTTTATGAATTGTGGTACGAGCAAGTATTTGCCGATGGTAAATACCGCTTCAAAGTGGGTAAAGTAGATGCAAATACGGAGTTCAACTACGTCGATTCTGCGGGTGGGTTTGCCAATTCTTCTGCTGGTTTTTCTCCTACGGTCTTTGCACTACCAACTTATCCTAACCCAGCAATGAGTGTGAACTTATTTGCCGAACTTTATGAAAACGAAGGCAACGTGTTTTCTTTGGCTTACGGATTTTATGATGGTTCATCGGCTTTGGATGAGGTGGCTACAGGTCGTCGCGGACCGTCTACCTTTATCTCAGATGATAGATCGAATGATTATTTTCATATCCTTCAAGCTGAGCAAGCATGGGAGCGCTTTGGTTCTTTAGGCGAAGGCCGTCTGACCGTCGGTGGTTGGTACCATTCGGGTAGTTTTGAGAAGTTCTCCGGTGGTTCGGATTCTGGTACGCATGGTTTATTTCTTACGGCTGAACAACGGATCACGCAGCGCTCAGCTGGTTCTGATGGCGGTATCTTTGTCTTCGGCCAGTACGGATCAGCTGATGAGGATGTCAGTGGTGTGGCTCAGCATGTAGCAGCAGGACTTGTCACAGAGGGAACATTTGCTTCACGCGAATCCGACTCAGCAGGTATCTATGTGACTTATGTAGATCTGTCAGATGATACAGCCGCTGGTTATGCTAAAAATGAGTGCGCTATCGATGCCTACTACACATTTCAGATAAATGACCATTTTGCAATTCAGCCAGAACTTCAGTACATCATCAACCCTTCAGGAAGTAATGATGTTAGTAATGCCCTTGTGGGTGGTGTGCGATTTTCAGCCTCATTCTAATTTCACAGAAACAATACTATAAAAACTATACTAAATAAAACGATGAAACTAACAAAAATAGTAACAGTGGCCGTGGCCGCGCTATCCGTAGCTCTTGTAAGCTGTGGTAAGAAAGACGGGAATTCTGCAGGTATCTGGCAGGATGAAGATAAAGTTCACGCAGTGGCTACTTCCACAATGGTGGCTGACATGGTGAAAATCATTGGTGGTGATCAAGTCGAGGTGATCGGCTTGATGGATCCAACTGTTGATCCACACGATTACGCTCAGACATTTGAAGACACAGCTGCGATCAAGAGTGCTGATGTAGTGTTCTACTCAGGCCTCCACCTGGAAGGTAAGATGCAGGAAGGGCTCGAGAAGCGCACAGCGAAAGGCGATAAAGTCTACGCAGTGAGCAATGCGATCCCACACGAGATGATCCTCGGAGCTGAGCATGCACACGATCCACACGTCTGGGGAGATCCAGCGATCTGGTCGCACACTATCGATGAGGTTGTCAAAGCTCTCAGTGCTGTGGATGCAGCGAACGCAGCTAAGTTCCAGCAGCGTGGTGAAGTATACCGTGCAGAGCTCATCGAGCTCAAAGCATGGGCGCTCAACCGTGTTCAAGAAATCCCTGAAGGACAGCGTGTGATGGTGACTAGCCACGACGCATTCGAGTACTTCGGAAATGCATTTGGCCTCAAAGTAAAAGCTCTTCAAGGTCTATCATCTGCTGATTCGGTAGGACTAGGTAGCGCTAACAAGCTCATTGCTTTCATCAAGGAAAACGACATCAAGATGATCTTTTCTGAGTCCAGCGTGAACGACAAAGGCATCATAGCTGTCGCTGACAATGCTGGTGTGTCAGTCAGTAAGCAGCACCTCTTCTCAGATGCTTGTGGAACTCCTGGAGATGTTGTCGACGTACTCGGTGAAAAGTACGACAAAGGTACCTATGTCGGCATGATTAAGCACAACGTCAATGTTGTGGTTGAGGGACTTAAGTAATAAGTAATTTTGTCTATGACGTATCTCTGGTTACCCTTGAGAAATCGAGTGTGATAAGAGTCACGTTAAACAGCAGTGGAGCTAATTCAGCCGAGTTCTTCTGCAAAAAAATTGATTCATAACATCAAATGCGGTATGCGGCTTGTTGCGGGTGACTAATAGTGTTATCAGCTGCAGGCGGCCTGCCTCATTTGATTCACCGATAAAAGTAATATGAACATTCCAGCTCTAGAGACTCACGATCTCACAGTAACTTATCATAAGCGACCAGTACTTTATGGAGTGGATGTGGCTGTCCCCGAGGGGAATATCGTTGGTGTTATCGGCCCTAATGGTGCGGGTAAATCGACATTTATAAAATCCATCATGGGGGTGGTTCCTTCATCTGGAGGATGGGTTAAAATTTTTGGCAAACCACTCAAAGAGAGCCTCCACCGTGTAGGCTATGTACCGCAGCGCGAGAGTGTCGACTGGGATTTCCCAGTGACTGTGATGGATGTGGCGCTGATGGGAACTTATGGGCGCTTAGGTCTATTCCGGAGGCCTGGAAAAAAGGAGCGCATGATCGCATCTGAAGCGCTTGATAAGCTGGGCATGTTGCCCTATGCCAACCGCCAAATAGGAAACCTCAGTGGTGGTCAACAACAGCGTGTTTTCCTGGCTCGAGCTCTGGCTCAGGACAGTGACCTGTATTTGATGGATGAGCCATTCGCGGGGGTAGATGCCGCCACTGAAGCTGCTATCATCAAGCTCTTGCAAGAAATGCGCGAGAACGGGAAAACAGTGATTGTGGTACACCACGATCTTCAATCGGCGCAAGAGTACTTTGATATGCTCATTTTGCTCAACATGCGCTTGGTCGCATTTGGTGAAACTAAAGATATTTTCACTCGGGAAAATTTACACAAAACCTATGGTGGTCGTCTCACTGTGCTCAGTGAAATAGCTGATAAGGCGGCGATGCAAGAGGGTGATGAGCAACCTTAGTGATGGATTATGATCTCACATGTTTGGCGTCCTTTAGCATTAATCAGAAGGCATTTCTTGCCACGATCATCTTAGGTGTGGCCTCTGGGCTTTTAGGAGCGTTCGTTGTGGTGAGGCGTATTGCGCTAGTGGGGGATGCCTTGTCCCACGCGGTGCTTCCAGGAGTCGTGTTAGGTTTTGTGATGTGTTATATGCTCGGCATAGACAGAAACCCGTGGGTTATTTTTGGCTGTGCTGTGAGCATTGGTCTACTGGGGATTGGGATGGTACGTGCGATCCAAGCTACCACTCGGCTGAAGTCAGATGCGGCCTTGGGTATTGTGTTGGCTAGCTTTTTCGGGGCCGGCCTAGCGATGCAATCGGGACTGAAGGATCATATCGATAACAGAGCTGGGATTAGCACATACATTTACGGGAATGCTTCCATGATCAGTGATGCAGACTTGGCGGCAATGTTCTGGACATCTCTCGTGTTAGTAATTGTTGTTTGGCTACTTATTCGTCCATTATTAGTGGTTAGTTTTGACCGTGGGTTTGCAGTAGGTTTGGGGTACCCTGTGAAATGGCTCAATTTTATATTCTACACCCTACTTACATTTTCTGTAGTGGTTTCCATGCAGGCCGTAGGAGTGATCCTTGTCTCTGCATTATTAATCACACCCGCTGCTACGGCATATTTACTGACAGATCGTATGCATAGATTGATGCTATATGCCGTTGGTTTTTCTGTGCTCTCGGGCCTGTTAGGCTGCTACATTTCTTTGGCTATAGATTCTGTCGATATTCCCACAGGCCCATTGATAGCCCTGACAGCGGCTGTATTGTTTGGCGTCATTTATTTAGTAGCTCCTCAGCATGGAGTGATTTCTAAAGCCTTGAGGGTGGTGAGAAGAAGGCAACGGATCAATCGTGAGAACACACTGAAGGCAATTTATAAAATGCTGGAAAATGAAGGTTTCGTGCATGATGGCGTGGGCCTAAGCGATCTGGCTGAAGTCCGTAAACGCTCGATCGAAGAGGTGAAGCAGGATGTCCAGAGGTTGAATAAATCTAAGGAGGCTTCCTATGATGATGCTAAATCGGGGGTGTACCTCACTCCATCTGGTTGGAGACGTGCAGTTGAGATTGTCCGAAATCACCGACTGTGGGAGCTCTACCTCACCAACCAAGCGGACTATGACGCAGATCACGTTCACGATGATGCTGAGAAGATCGAGCACGTGATAGGTGCTAGCACAGTGCGCCAGCTAGAGCGCGATTTGGATTTCCCAGTTATGGATCCACATGGAAAGCCGATTCCATCAGTCAGCCAGTCTATGGCTCAACAACGCGAAGCTGGAGCACAAAAAGGAGCAACAGGTTACTGATATGTTTGAGTGGATTGAGAGACCCTTTATTTTGGGAACTGAAGATGTCTTCT
>JBLHPP010000139.1:0-6882 GCA_047624385.1 Crocinitomicaceae bacterium | reverse complement strand
TCCGAACTCACACTTCCGAGTTTTTCTTGGAAAAGACGCGCAAGTTCCTGAGACTTTGAGTCGGAGTTAAGGCTAGTTGCGATAATAGTGACGTGTTGCATGGTGAAAACCTATGCCACCACATTTGGTAAACTCAATGTTCATCGTTCTTCTACTGACTATAAGAGAAACGCAACCACTCCATTCTGAGGCAAAATAGTGAGCTCAGAACTCTGAACCCGTGGATAGACTTCTAGCCTGAAGGAGTTCTGCAGCCAGAGATATATCACCCCCCAGCCAACGTACCCAGGCATTCGTTAGCTCCGCTCCACATGTGTCGAGCCACATCCACACCCAGAGCGGCGTCAAGCCGACCGCACTCCAGGGCTGGATCCTCTGCGAATAGAGAGCACCCCTCTCACTAACTGTTCAGCTCAGGCAGTAGTCCTTCGGCTTTAGTCTTCACCTTTTGTGCCTTGATCCAGTTTTTACGTGCTGTTGTGATGGCTGAGACCAACTGAGTTGGGCTGCCAAGCAAAGTCGTAATATCACATGTGGTCTCTATATAACTTTCCAGGAACACACCTAACTGCGCGGGGGATTTACTCGTATTGATCCGATCTAACCATCCCATCAATGCGCTCTGGGTCTTCAATACGTCGCCCGAGTTCGCGGTTTCTATGAAGTGTTTGAAGTAGACTTTCTCATGCTCCGCTTGTTCAGTTTTCCAAGCGAGATATGTTGCTAAGATTTGCTTACGTTTCCAGATCCCAATCCCTCCTAGAGTAGAGGTAGCGAGCAAGTACCACCAGATGTGGACCGCCGCAGGATTCACCTCACTGGCACCTGGATACGAGGCCATCGATCCACCAGTGACCTTCACAGCACGACCCTCTAGCACAATCTTCTTGAGCTCTTGATTTTTAAGATCCCACCAGACGAATTCAAGGGTTGGCACTTTAGCTACTCCTGCTCCTTCAAAGACATACGTCACCTCTTCGCTGCGCTGGCCACTGAGGCTGCCGCGTTGGCGTTTATCTCCTACTGTGGCCTCGGCTGGGTAAATACCCAAACCCTGGATTGGTGGGTAGCTTAGCGGCTTGAATGCCATCCCCGAGACGTTGTCTGCGGTGAGTGTGACCTTGCGTTTCAGCGCCTCCCCAACCTTTAGCTCAGTAGCATCTGTGGACCACGTCTGAGTGGCGCTAAAGCTCTCGGTACTAACTAACCAATCGATACCTTCAGCGGCTGGGGGCACCTTGCTAGAGAACTTCACCTCAGGAAGAGTTACTTGGGTCAGCCCCTTGCCCTCCTTCGTCTCGCCCCAAACACTACTTTTCACATTTACCGAAATGGCGGGGATCACTATCACTCCTCCTCGCTGAGGGTACACAGAAAGTTGGTAACGCTGGCCGGTGTACTGAGCTCTATCGATCTGCTCCTGTATCCTCACACCCTGACTTTCTGAAGGTAGCACGTAGGCTCCTGAAACTTGGAGCACAGGCAGGTTAGGGATCTGAGCCCACGCGTCTTTGCCCAACACCTCAATAGTCAATTGAACACGTTGCCCCTGCCACGCTTGCTGCGGCTCCACACTAGAGCGCACCACAATTGGCTCTGCCGCGAATAATACCGACGGCAACAGCCAGAGTAGAATCCACTTATTCACTCTGGCCTCCTTGCTTCAGTTCGTCAGATTTTTGGTACCTAAATTTTGATTTCAAGAAGTCGGCTGGTTTTGTTTGTACTTTACGTAACCATACCTCCCGCATCTGCACGTCATCCATTTTCTCACCCTCTACCACGGCTTTATCAGCCTGCTCTTGCGGCCCTTTTCCTTTATCGAAAACGACGTCGTTGGTGTTCCCTTTCAGCTTTCCATCAGTCATATTTCCACCTTCGAAAGTGAGTGCCTTTAGCCGGGTTTCTGCGACCTTTTTATTGTGTTCTGCGTCAGCATGTGGGGCGAGATCTAATGCTCTAGAATAGCTCTCAATGGCCTCAGCGTATTTGCCTCCCATCAAGAGCGAGTTACCGTGGTTATAGAACCCATCAGCCGATTGGATACCTGAGAACACGCTCGTCGCCTTTTTAAATTCTCCTTGTTCGAACGCAGAAACGCCACGCCACATCGGGTCAGAAAACTGCTCCTGCGCCGCCGTATAATCACCAGCCGCATAACTAGCATACCCCTTTTGATCAGCAGTCCGTAGCGCATACCCACCACCCCAAATCGCATAAGCAATAATAAGCAACAACGCACCACAAACAACCCATTTGTAGGGACTTTTCACTCCAAACTTATCACTTATCACTTCTAACACTGCCACCCCTTTCTACTCCAAAACAACGCTCCGAGAAGGATCAAAGGTAACAGCCAATAGCCTGCATCTTCCCAGCGCTCACTACCATCGTTCGCTGTAGTTGCTAGCATTTTACTCTGAGCTAGCGTATTGAGTCGGGTCACATCCTCGTCACCGTCAGTCATGACTACGAGCTCAGCACCTCGGGCCTTCGCCGCAGCCTGTAGCCCAGCATCGCTTGGTGACTGGCTAGGTTGGATTGATAGAAATTGCACTGGCAGATCACTCGCGACTTCTGCTAACCGGCCTGCCTGTCCGGGATCCACCGAGTCAGCTATCACCAGCACTGAGCCGGGCACCCCCGCCTCAATAAGCAGCTTCTCAGCTGAGATCAGAGCAGCGCACAAGGCGTCTCCCTCTGTCGGCATCACAGCAGGCGTCAGGCCTTCTGCCATAGTTGAAATGATAGAGTCATCCTTGGTCAAAGGCATCACCAAGTGAGCACTACCGCTATAGACTATCAACCCACTCGCCGCTCCGCTGCGTTGTTCTAGCAGGTCGCGCATCTTGAACTTCGCTCGCTCTAACCGGCTCGGCTGCACGTCCTCAGCTTCCATCGATCCACTCATTTTGAGAACAATCACCAGCCCAGCTTGGTCGTCAGAAAATGGTGATGCTTGCTTGCGCCAGCTCGGGCCAGAAAGGGCAATGACTGAAAGCCCCCAAATGGCACACAGAATGTGCATTGGCTTGATCTTATTCTCCTTACCTTCTCCGACAATTAGATGCTTGAGCAAATTGGGATCAATCATTCCTAGCCATGCAGCGCCATCTTTTTGCCGACGGATCAGAAAAATAGCGGCGAAAATAACTGGCAAGAAAGCCAATAAAAACGATGGACGAATAAAATGGAAATCAGCCACGCTGCACCTCCCCCGTGGAAGAGGCGTCTCGCCTCTTTGAATCTCTACCAGAAGCCAACAACTTCAATGATTGTACTCCGACACTCAGTAATAGAAACAGCCCGATTGGCCAGTGAAAGAGATCACGCCGCGGCCGGTAAGCTTCGGACTCGATCTCGCGAGTTCCCATTTTGTCGATCTCAGCATAAATGCTTTCTAACTCCTTGCGGTCATTGGCATGAAAGTACTGGCCGCGGGTATTGTCCGCCACAGCTTTGAGTGCCTCTTCATCGAGCTTTTCCTCACCAGTCGTGCTAGGATCACCCACACCGACGACATGGATCACGATCCCTTTATCTTTGGCTATCGTAGCTGCTTCGGCTGGCGGTATCTGGCTACCGGTGTCATTGCCATCGGTCAGAGCTATGATCAGTTTATCTTCATTTTCGCTGCGCTCAAACAAAGTAATTCCAAGGCCGATCGCATCGCCAAAAGCCGTACGCGGGCCGGCCATCCGCACCGCTGTCTCATCGAGTAATTGCTGACAGACTTTCAGGTCTTGGGTGAAAGCTATCTGCACAAATGGTGCATTGCCAAAGACGATAAGACCGACACGATCACCATCACGGCGAGTGAGAAACTCGCCTAACACCTCCTTCACCGCAGTCAGGCGATCCACCTTTTCTCCTTTTTGATTGGTAAAGTCCTCAGCCTCCATCGAACCAGAAAGGTCAACGAGTAAGAGTAAGTCTCGGGTCGGTGTGATGCGCGAAATCGCGGGTTCTACAAATTGGGGTCGCGCTAATGCCGCCACGAGTAGTAGCCATAATATGTAGCGAAAAACCAACGCAGTCCATCGCGAGTTCGCCACCACAGCCCCCTCAGAGGGTGTCCCACCAACCAGGCTAGCAACCCGCTGGAACCACGGCACACGCACCGCCTGTTTGGCTTCACGGTATACGGGCAGCACCAGCCGTAAAAGCAGAGGCGCCAGTACTAAAATAAATAACCATGGATGAGCAAAAACTAACATTTTTTATGCTCCTTAATCCATAGTTTCGCCTGTATCCGCAAGCTATTGCTGAGTTCAGCACCATCAATAGAGGCCAGCGCATCTAGTTTCACGCCGGCACAGCTTTGCTGCAAGAATTCCACCCACTCTTTACCGTAAAGTGAGGCCACAGATTCACGCTCGAAGCTCACTAGAGCCACTCGTTTCAAAAGGACCGAGAGTTCGCGTACCGTTTTCACATTTACTAATAATGAAACTCCAGCACGACGGTAGGCAGCGGCTTTGTATTTCTGGTAGAAAGCAACGGAAAAACACAGCGCCGACCATAAAACGAGCACCAGCAGGAACACCAAACCTGGAGCCATAGGCCACCACGATGGAGCCTCTGGCACGGCTAGGTCACGTAAGCTATCGAGATTGTACTTTTCCTTCATTTCGAAGAAACTCCTAGCAGGTTACGGAATTGCTGTACGACATTCCCTTGGTTACTCAGCTCTAACAATGGAGCTGATAGCTTGCGCAATGACTTGGTGATATCCTCACGTTCTTTGCGGTACGATCCGGTGACTTTGTCGCGGATATCTTTTCTATCGAAAGGAATTTCCATCTGCAGGCTACCATCGCTGGCAGTCAGCCTCACTGGCTGTGGGTCTTCACGCACCGGGTCAGTGACCAGCACTCCGAGCACATCATTGTGCTGCGCTAGCTTTGCTATGAGCTTCTCAGTCGTCTTATCCACTCCGTAAAAGTCGCTCACTATAACGACTAACATATCGTGGGTCGTAAGCTTCAAGGCCTTTTTAAGAGCCTCATTTAACATCTTTGGATTTGGAGTAGAATCCGAGTCGGCCTTGAGTTTGTGGTTCAGTTCCACCAGCGAGTTCAAGATTGCCATCACACTTTTCTGACTCCGCAGTGGTCGATGTTCTATCGCCTCTTCGTCATTGAAAATAACCGCGCCGATACGGTCCCCAACATCTGTCGCCCGCCACGCAGCTAGGGCCGTGGCCTGCGCCGCAGTCACGGACTTCAGCCGTTCACGGGTGCCCCAAAACATGTTGATGCGCTGGTCGCAGATCACTAAGACTGCTCGGTCTTTTTCCTCGGTGTAGACCCGCACGTATGGGCTTCGTGTCCTTGCGGTGACTTTCCAGTCGATCGTGCGCACATCGTCGCCAGCTTGATATTTGCGAAGTTCTTCAAAGTTGAGTCCCCGCCCGCGCAGACGCGATGCGTAGCGCCCAGCAAGGATAGAGTTGACCGGTTGCGAGGGTAAAAAGGAAAAGTCTCGGGCCTCAAACTGAAGCCTAACCAATTCTTCAAGAGATGCGTAGGCCCCCTGCGTGTCCGCTGGAGTTTCTCCCTTTACTCGTTTGATTTTACTCCAGTCCACAACGTTCTTCGCTCTAAAGTCTTCCTACTAAAATCTCTCTCACTAGGCAATTGCTACCAGCTTGACGATCTTATTGATCACATCATTGCTGGTGAGACCATCGGCTTGGGCTTCGTAACTGAGGCCTATACGGTGGCGGAAGCAGTCACTGACGATTGCTCGGATGTCATCTGGTGTGACGCTGGTGCGACCATCTAACCACGCATGAGCGCGAGATGCCTTGTCGAGCGCTATAGATCCACGTGGGCTAACACCTACTTGGATGTAGTTTGCCAGATCCGCATCGAAATCTGCAGGACGTCGTGTGGCAGCTACAAGAGCCACGATGTATTCTTCCATCGCATTGGAGATCTCGACCGCTTCGATTTCCACGCGGGCGGCGAAGACCGCTTCTTGCGGGATCGCGGGCTTTGGCTCACTAGGCGAGGAAGAAGCGGCTTCACCTCGAACCAGACGCATCACTTCTTTCTCGTCTGAATCGCTCGGGTAATCGATAGAAATATGCATAAGGAAGCGGTCCATCTGCGCTTCTGGAAGCGGGTAGGTGCCTTCTTGCTCAATCGGGTTTTGGGTCGCCATCACGATGAATAGCGGCGGCATCTTGTGGGTCTGACGGGCAACGGTCACTTGACGTTCTTCCATCGCTTCTAGCAAGGCGGCTTGTACTTTTGCCGGCGCACGGTTGATTTCATCTGCTAGCACTACGTTGGCAAAAATCGGTCCGGGTTGGAACTCGAAGCGCTCAGCGGAATCTTCTCCTAGATACATCTCTGAGCCAGTGATGTCTGAGGGTAAAAGGTCAGGGGTGAACTGAATACGGCTGAAATCAGCTTCGAGGTTCTGAGCTAGGCTCTTGACTGCTCGGGTTTTTGCGAGGCCTGGTAGGCCTTCGAGCAAAACATTGCCGTTACAGAGGAGACTGAGGAGAATGCTTTTCACCACTGACTCCTGGCCAATGATCGACTCCTGCATTCGCTGTTGGAGTTGCTTGATAGATGCGTGTGCGGACATGTGAAATAATGATAAGTGTGGAGTGGTAAGTGTGCAGTCTAGACCATTGGACTTCGAGCCCTATTAGTGATAACCCTAGTGGGGGCTTCGGAGCTAAGCCTTTAGTGGGTAGGCTAAGTCACGAAAGCCGGTTAGGCTTGGGTAAAATATAATTTAAAAAAATCGGGATGCCCCTTCGCTGAGGCACCCCGATGATTTTTATGATAAAATAAATTACTTAGAAAGCGGCTCAGAGAGCTTTTCCATTACCTGTCCGAGGTCAAAGCTTGCAGCTTTCTGGCG
>JBLHPP010000138.1:0-6930 GCA_047624385.1 Crocinitomicaceae bacterium | reverse complement strand
GACTCACAATCTAATATCACAGGGAACTGTCAAGCCTTAGGCGCTAGAAAACTCTCTCTATTCGTGACTTCACAGTTGAAACTCCCCCCCATGCTGGATCAGACTCCCATCACATGGCAGCTAAGAAAGACAAGAAACTGACCCCAATGATGGCTCAATATATGGCCATGCGTCGTTCTCTACCAGACGATGTCGTTCTTTTTTTTCGCTTGGGTGACTTTTATGAAATGTTCTTTGAAGATGCACAGCGTGCAGCCTCGACTCTCAATATAGCTCTCACCAAACGCCACGATGTGCCAATGTGTGGATTCCCACACCATGCTGCTCAAGGATACATAGCCAAACTCGTTAGAGCCGGAATTCGAGTGGCCATCGGAGAACAAACCTCGACACCAGTCCAAGGACAATTAGTTGAGCGTGAGATCTCGCAAATCATTTCTGCTGGAACTGTCGACGACATCAACTTGCTAGACGACACCCGCCACAATTATCTCGCCAGTGTTTGCTACATAGGAAAACGCTACGGACTAGCCTGTGCTGACCACAGTACTGGTGAATTTACAGTCTCAGAATTTTCAGATAAAATGCAGCTTGAAGATGAGCTCAAGCGTCTTTCACCATCTGAGATCATCATTCCAGATGACCAAATTAGTCAATTAGGAGATGTCGCCCACTGTATGCCCTACGATGGCTACGCCTACATCCCCGAGCAAGCTCAGCACCAGCTCAAAGAACAATTCAAAGTCCAGTCATTCGACGGCTTTGGTTGCTCAGAAATGACCGCTGCCACATCTGCCGCGGGAGCCATCTTGCATTACTTAATCTACCAGCTCAGGAGATCCTGCGATCATCTACTGAAACTCTCGGTGCGCGATAACAGTGAGTTTGTCATGATCGACTCCGCGTCCCAGAATAACCTAGATCTGGTAGAATCTCGCTCAGGTAAAAAACACACATTACTCCACGCCCTGGATCGGACGTCCACTCCGATGGGCGCGCGCAAACTACGCGACTGGATCCTCCACCCACTCCGTGACCTAGAATCTATCGTTGCACGGCAAGACCTCATTGCAGCCTTTCTAGAGCAACCCTACCTCCTCAATCAATGCCGCGACTCTCTCAAAAAGATCCGCGACATCGAGCGTACCACAGGAAGGCTATCACAAGGAAGTGGCTCCCCAAGAGACCTGCAATCTCTAGGACTATCCTTGGCTCAGATACCAACCCTCAAAGAAGATTTACAAGCAGTTGCTTCCAGTACTCCTCTTGCGAACCAATTGCTTGCTAATATTCACAGCTTCGATGACCTCGTTGATCTTTTGGAGAAAGCTCTCGTTGACGAACCTCCAGCTAAGCTGACCGATGGAGGAATCATCCGCGACGGCTATTGCCCACCGCTAGACGAGTTTCGCTCGGCATCGCGCGATGGAAAGCAATGGATCGCAAAGCTGCAAGAATCTGAAAGGAAGCGTAGTGGGATTGACACTCTGAAAATTAAATTCAACAACGTGTTCGGATACTTCATTGAAGTGACCAAAGCAAAAGCCCATCTCGTCCCTGAAGACTACCTACGGAAGCAAACGATGTCCAATGCTGAGCGCTTCATCACCCCTGGGTTAAAAGAGGTTGAAAGTAAAGTACTCGGAGCCGAAGAACGCTCTAAACAACTCGAAGCCGAAGAATTTGCTAAACTCAGAGGCCAAATATCAGTGCATTTAGATGAACTGCAGCAAACCGCTGACGCCCTAGCAACCCTCGATGTTCTTCTAGGGCTAGCCGAAACGGCTCAGTTGTTCCAGCACACGCGGCCGCTACTCGATGGGTCTAGTAAACTCAGTATTATTGAAGGACGCCACCCAGTTCTAGAGCAGACATTGGTGGATGAAAAATTTGTCCCTAATGACACATATCTCGCGCATGAAGACTCCCGCCTAGTCATCCTTACTGGCCCTAACATGGCAGGTAAATCTACCTATATCCGCCAAGTAGCCTTGATCACACTCATTGCACAAATTGGCGCGTATGTTCCTGCCGAATCTGCGCATATTGGGCTCGTCGACCGAATCTTCTGCCGCGTGGGAGCCTCAGACGACATCTCCCGAGGCCAATCCACATTCATGGTGGAGATGAACGAAACATCCCTCATCATCAACAATGCCACGGATAAATCCTTGGTTATCCTCGACGAAATTGGCCGCGGCACAGCCACATTCGATGGACTATCTATCGCGTGGTCAGTCGCCGAGCACCTCCACGACACTCTCCAGTCTCGCACGCTCTTCGCCACACATTACCACGAACTCACTGACCTAGCCAACACGCGCAAGGCTGTAGAGAACTACAATGTCGCTGTTCGTGAGTGGAATGACGAAATCATTTTCTTGCGCAAGATCCTCCCAGGATCTGCAGATAAATCCTACGGTATTCAAGTAGCCAAACTAGCTGGACTGCCAGACTCCATCGTTAACCGCGCTAAAGATATTCTTTCCCATCTGGAAATGAATTCTTCCAAGCCAGAAGCTCAGGGGAAGCCAAAAGCTAAAAATACGAAGGCTACTATGCCCGAGTCTAACTCCCCTCAAATGGATCTATTCGGTTAGATTCCAAAGCTTGCTTTCACAGCATTGCGTTTTAGCCCTAGTTCTCGCCATTCATTAGTGAGGCGGGACGCTTCTATGACTCCACAGCCAGAAGGTATCGCGACGTCGTCTCCCTTCCAATACGCTCCACGAATCGTCACGATCGCGTGAAATTCACCGTGGTCATAGACACCAAAAGGAGCGCCAAAACATGCTGGAGCCTGTAATCGATCGCGCCATACACGCAAGGACCCTAGAGTCTCAGCAGTCCTCGGATGCGGGCCTAGAGCTGGAGTTGGGTGCATCTTTCTTAGTAAAAAGTCGATACTGAGATCTCCATACATGAAAATCTCAATTGGTGTATGAAAATGGATTAAACTGCCAAGATCCATGATTTCCCGCTGACTACGCTTCACCATCCCTAGATCTGATAGACTGGCTACCAATGTCTGAGCCACATACTCATGCTCGCGGATTTCTTTTGCGTCAAAAGCAAAGATACTACGTTCATCGGCCCTAGCTGTTCCAGCCAAGGCCATAGTCTTGAACCTCCCTTTACGTAAATGAAATAATAACTCAGGAGTATAGCCGCAAAATCCCTCATCTCCTGTCACCCAAGCGTAGGGATAAAAATGATCTCCAGCTAAGTGTAAATCACGCAGCAGACCTAACATCTCACCATTGACGAGCTTTCCAAATTCAGTGGCTACCGGCACAGATTTCTCAACGATTCCACGGTGAATGGCATCATTGATCTCACTGAAAACCCCGGTAAAGCCATCAGGCTCTATACTATCCCACTCAAAGCTTGGGCGCTCAAAGTGAGCGAAATCTGACGCTTTTAGCTCAAAGACCTCATGTGGAACTTTCCACGGACGTGGTTCATCTAGTGCAAAATTATTCTTATAAAAAGCAACGTCAGCATGAGGGCATTCTTCAAGTTCTTTAAATGGACCCACACCCACCAAGGTTTTCCCCTTAGGTGTTTTTAGAATCGCATAGCTATGGTGATTGCCGCTCATAGTCTAAAGGCTCGTTATCCGAATGCCTGCATGAAGCCGACTTCCAGAGCCAGTGGCTCACTAACGTTAGTTTCTAATAAGCTCCCTAACTTCTCAAGCGCTTCCATCCGCTGAAGTAACGACTCTAATGACTCACTATCTGCGACGGATCGAGTCACCGCTGAATACTTGGGATAGTCTAGGGTCTCTACATCGCATTTTTGACGCACGACATCTCCCAGCCATGTGATCAAAACATCCAGAAACTGCCCACGCTCGAGAAGGTACTCGCTCTCGGTGAGTGCTTTGTAATAATTCTCACGATTTTTAAGCCAGTCCCCTTCAGTCGTTTGCTTGTACCGGAGTACTTCCTCCTTTTGTGCTGCATCATTCGCCTTACTAATCGTGGATTTCCGACGATCTAGAACTTTAGAAAATGCAGCTTTGAGGGTGAGAGCGCGTCCCACAGAACCAAATCCAGATTTGCCAATTTTACCAAGAACTTCAAGTAGCTCGACTTCACCGTCGTACGGTTGACGCTTTGTATTCGTCATCAATGGCAGCTGAACACATCGAGAGAGGATAGTTGGCAACAATCGGTCAGGATTGCTGGTGATCAATAACAATAGGCAATTGGGTGGTGGTTCTTCTAAGGTTTTTAAAAAGGCATTCTCAGCCTCCACTCCCATCCGGTCGGCCTCTAAAACCACACCAACTTTCCAGCAGCCCTTTTCGGACGCTTGATACATCGACTTCTCAAGCTCACGCATCTGTTTCACTGAAATCCTGCGTGACTTCATTTCAGGCCGAACAACCCGGACGAGGTCGCCCTCTAGTGCCTCGATCGTTTGCGGCTCTGGAGCCGAGCCATCACCAAAGAGTTCAAGGCCTTCGGTCGGATTCTTCACATCGTTGACAAGCTCGATCATACGAGAAGCCAACCTTTCGCCCCCCGCTGTGGCTTCACCTGTGATCAAAAAAGCATGACCCAGTCGCTCTCGCTCATGTGCCGACTTTACTAATTCAAATGCCCTGTCTTCGGTGTACGCCATAATCTGTGAGTATGCTCAATGGAACCTCTAAAATAACAATAGAAAAACAGAATTAACCAATTTTTACAGCCGCAGTCCAAAGAGTTGGATCGATCTGCTCCAATGCTCTCCGCTTTAAACCCTCCGCCATCTGTGAGTTATGCAGGATCGCTATCATTGTAGAACCTGAGCCACTCATCATCGCCGCGGCCACTTCATCTTGTTGTAAAAGCCACATCTTCATTTCAGCCAAAAAGCGATGCTTCTGAAAAACTGGTCGCTCGAGGTCGTTGAAAAACTCACCCCAAGGCATCGACTGCACAGCATAGTCTACTCCTGAAATGGGCTCAGATGTCATCCAGCTTTTATAAGCTGCTGGTGTACTCACGCCAAAGCTGGGCTTGAGCAGTAAAGCATCCAATCCATAGGGCCACTCGATAGGCTGCACAATCTCACCGCGTCCAGAGCAGTCGCAAACGCAGTCGTAGACGAAGAATGGCACATCACTGCCAATCTCTCCTGCCCACTCTGCCAGTACTTGTTTACTTAGCCCCGTGCCTTCTAATTGATTGAGAGCTCGCAATGTGGCAGCGGCATCGCCACTGCCTCCACCTAGCCCAGCCCCATGCGGCACATGCTTTTCTAACTGAACACGATAGGCACAGGATTTACCCGTTTCTCTCTGGAAAATACGGACAGCCATCGTGACTAAATTTGACTCATCCAAGGGAACTCCTGCTTCGTCACATTCCAAAATGTATTCCTCGGACAGGGTAAAGGTCAGTCGATCCGCCAAGCTGATAGGAGCCATCCGGGTCTCCATAGCGTGAAATCCATCCTCCCTTTTCCCTAGAACTTTTAGGTTCAGGTTTACCTTTGCTCGGGCTATTTCTCTATGCTCACTCATCTCTTCATGTATTACTTATGCTTCGATTCCCAACAGCGCAAGCATTCTACCTGTCGCACCTTTTTCAATTCGATAGGAATAATACTTTTTAAGGTCAGAACTGGTACAAATTCCACAATCGTAATACTTCTTCACCCCTGCTATTTCTAAGGTTTTCCTAATTTCAGAGGCAAAATCTACATCGTAGGCTGGCGGGCGGATACACGGAGCTAACACAGCGATGACATCAGCTGGTTGCGTACCATATTCCTCAGCCATTTTATCCAAGGCTACCCGTGCAATTCCAGCATCGGTTCCCTTCTTACCTGAATGCACCAGTCCGATAGCTTTGTTCTTTTTGTCCATTAAGTAAACTGCCCCACAGTCGGCCACATAGATTGCGAGGAGAACTCCTGGGACATTCGTTATCAAGCCATCGACTCCAGAAACCATTGTCCCCTCCAAGTCACGCACCACCGCAACTTCCCCTCCATGGACCTGCTCGGCTCTCCAAGTGTTTTCCAAAGAAAATCCAAGCTTCCCAATCTCATTTTCATGATCCGGTAGCAATCGAGCTATGCTAGCATCTCGATCAGTATCGACTGCAACGCCTGCTATTCGACCAATGAAGGACGATTGAAATCCATCAATAGCAAGTGGTTCTAGAAAATTTTCAGGCACAGTAGTAGTCTAACGGCCACCTACGTCGAAATCAAAAACAAAAAATTCCGCTACTTGCTACAGTAGCGGGATTTTCCTATCGAATAAACGAAGAGAATTGAAGCTCTGGGCTCAGGCCGTTTCAAAAAAATAAGGAGGTAGGATCCACTAGGCACGAGATCGGCAGAGAACAGCATCGTAGCGTATGGAGTGGGACGCTGGCGGCTGACTCTAGGAGGAACGACGACGAGGCAGGAGAGCCAGTGGCACACGGTGGCAACACGAGATAGAGGGAGCGGCTGGAGGCGCAGGCTTTCGGTGTGAGGAACGAACGCGAAGCCGTAGACGCAATGCTCAGCGACCGCCGCCGAACAACCACAACGCGAGTCCTGGCGCGATACATGCCCGCAGCGAGGAACGAGCGAAGAAAAGCATGGAGCGTGCCAGGACGGTAATTGCAGATTGACCAGAGAGGCATTTACTCTGCGCCAGCCTCAGCGGACAGACTCACGATAGACCTCCATAGACCTAGATCGATTTTTACGATTCCTTACAGATAATAGGATTGCGGGTCTTTCCTCGCAATTAGTGTGTCTAATAGATGTAATAAGAACACCGAGACGCAGAAGCTCCGGGCGCTCATCGAGCAGAAGCTTGATAAGCTGATCCGCCTGAACAGCACGCGCCACGACTACCTAGATCGCTTCCACAAGATGATCGAAGACTACAACAACGGTGCCCACAGCATCGAAGAACTCTTCGAGCAACTCGTC
>JBLHPP010000137.1:0-6945 GCA_047624385.1 Crocinitomicaceae bacterium | reverse complement strand
GATAAGCTTTTCACTTGGGTTTTAGAGCATGATGGTGCGATCACCGGCGAACATGGTGTGGGTCTCGCTAAGAAGCCGTGGATAAAACAGGCACTAGGTCCAGTAAGTTTTGCTATGCACCAACAGATAAAGCTAGCAATGGATCCAAAAGGAATTCTCAATCCTGGGAAATTCCTTGATTGAGGAGCAATTCACACCACACGACAAATTTTTAGGCTGTGCTAGCGCCCGGCGAACAAGAGCGCTTTTGGCGCCTCTATGTGGCAGCCAGTAGCAATTAGAGTTCTGCTAACTTAGGGATTATGATCGGCTGGCTGAGTACTTTACCGTTGCGGATTACATAAATTTCTGTGTTCTTTTTGGTAGCTGTCATTTCAATCTGATCGTAAAACTCGTTGGGCTGGTTGATCCGGTATTGGTTTACCTGATAGATTATATCGTTAGGCTGGATAATGCCTTCGGCGGCTGATTCCACCATCACCCGGGTGACGCGAACACCTGAGATTCCTGAGCGGCGATGGCGAGTGCTGAGGTAGGTTACAGCCACACCCATATTGAGGAGGATTTGCTCGGATTCGCCTATTTTTGACGCAGGAACTGCAGCTATGTCTTTGTTAAATTCTTCTAGAGTCACGGTGGTATTTACTTCCTGTTTATTGCGCCAGACTTTGACCTCAACTGGCTTTCCTACCTCGCTACGCTGGATTAAGCCAATGAGTTGCTCATGGTCGCGGACGGCACGCTTATCATAGTTCATGATAATATCATTTTGTTGGAGTCCAGCCTTGGATGCTGGTGTGCGTGGGCCGACATCGTCGATCAATGCGCCATATTCTTTTTCATACGACAATGCTGCACGCTCTGTGCTCACTAAGCGGCTAAATGAGACCCCTAGGAAACCACGAAGTGGGCGGCCACGCTTGATGATGTCTATAAAAGTACGTTGAGCAATGTTAGATGGGATAGAGAAACTAATCCCTTGGAAGCCTGGGTTTTTCTCATCATTGGTAAATATACTGGAGTTGATGCCTATGATCTCACCGTAGATGTTTACCAATGGTCCGCCAGAGTAGCCTGGGTTGATGGCTACAGAGCTTTGGAGTAATCCGCCTTGTAAATCAGAAATAGAACGTTCACGAGCGGATATGACCCCTTGTGTGATAGATTTACCAATTCCAAACGGATTACCAAAAGCGAGTACAATATTGCCCTCGCGGACTGCATCAGAGTCACCAAAGCTGATAGCCTCGAATGGGCCTCCATTTTGGAGTTTGAGGACAGCAATGTCGAGAGCTGAGTCCATGCCGATAATCGAAGCTTGAAAACTTCTACCATCAGCTAAACGGACGTCGATTTTCTCCATTCTAGCTACCACGTGGTAGTTCGTAAGGACATGGCCCTCACGGCTAACAATCACTCCAGACCCTTGCCCTGTGGTCACTTCTTTTAGAGTGGATATACGGCCAAACCTATCACGCACTCGCTTACTTTCATGACCAGCAGTATTGATGCTTACTACAGAGGGCATGACAGCTGCTGAGATACGGGTGTATTCGTCATTGAGTTGGCTCAGAATACTGACGTCCTTTTGTGTGAGAATTGGCTTAAGTTTTAAAGTGACCTCTTCAGGCGTGTTTTGTTGGTAAATTGGTCCAGAATTTTTAAGAAATTCTAATAATCCTGGGTTATTAGAGGTTCTCCTTAGCAGCACGACGACTAAAAACGCACTGAGGAGTACGATAGTGATAACCAAAAATCTGCGATAACCATCTTTCATATATGTATCGAAAGAATGGCGGGTGGAAAAGATTCAGCAAGCAGCGAATGTTATTCTTCACGCCACACGGCAATTTTCAGATCAAGAACCTACTCACCGTTGGGGGTTTGGCTGCGGTACTTGTTGAGTAGGCAGTAGCAAGTATTCAGTAGCTATCATCTTGATAAATGGAACGAGTAACTAGCACGGAGAAGTAAAATAACTTGTCTCAAAGTTGACTAAAATAAGTGCCATTGCACTCAATGGTGGCTATAATTGGGTAGCTGAACAGCAACTTGTCGGAATCTAAGGTTTCATGTCACTACCTACGCCATATAGACGTCAAAATAACTCTTGTACGTCGGGCGGTTGCACAACTTAAAAAAATTGTCATATAGTGCGACTATTCTTTTACCTTTAGTGGCACCCCACTGAGTCGAGCTAGGTCGACTTGGATCTCATTATTGAGAGATTTTAGTTCACGAAGAATCTTAATCGAAACCTTAGAATGATAGGCATTATTAGCGCTACTTTCATCGTTTGAATTCTTTTTAGCTCTACCAAATCTACGAAGAATTTCGCAAACTTCATCGACCTTATCATACACTTTTCGATCCTCAGATGAGATGATATTTTTGAGAGCTTCTAAACCTTTGGATATTCGATCTCTTTGACTCAACGCATAGCGTTCGGATAATGAATAATCATCATCTCTAGTCAGTCTTCTGTTGATCGGATCAAGCAGGTCTTTCACAGAAAGGGCAAAAAATTTACTTTCTAACAAGGAAGCATTTTTGCGTGATCCATATTCGAGTAGTATCTTAGCTGAAAGGTGGTTCGGCATGATTTCTAAGACCCTTTCTAGCTTTTCTCTAACGAATTTATTTCCAGTCATCGAGCGCAAAGATTTGCGCTCGATAGCGCTCTTGACCTCGGCGAAAAGAGTGGTGGCTTCAGAGAGGTCTGGGTGATCTTTTTTACTAGTTAGCTTGCGTGCCTGTTTTAGGTTTTCGATTTCAATCACTTCATTTTGAATAAAAAATTCTGGGTGGCCCAGAGCAAGGAGTTGGAGCAGGTATTCTTCGCTATTCTGGCCCACAAGAATACGTGAATCGCGCGCCTCTTCGGCGAGTTGGTTGAGTGTTTCCCAGAATTTCCGACTACGCTTGAAATTGGCTCTTTTATCTATAGATGAAATGACGAGAAGGTTCTTTTTCAATGGTGAACCAAGTAATGCGGAATCTAGTGCAACAATGATTGAACCTGTGGTTATTTGTCCATCACTACGGTAACTGTACGCCTGGTTTAAATTGATGGAAAATTTTGCAGGTGGAATATTTTCCCACTGAGATTGTAGTGGTTCTAGCACACTCCATGAGAGATAAGCTAAATGGTCATCTACATAGTGTGGTTTCGATACAAAGGTCGATTCACTAACCCCTGGAGTGATCTGAATCTTTATATTATTGAGTCCGGTAGATTCGACGGGCGTGCGATATTCGCCAGCAAGTTTGTAGGTTGTGAGTGGGGCTAAGACAACGAGATCTTTGATTCTCCATGCAGCTGTTGAAGGTTGTTTTTCGACTTCTACTTTAGCTGTTGGTTTGTCGACAATCGGTTTAGGAATAGCTTCTATCTCTCTACGTTTGACAGGTTCATTATTAACTATTTTAGGAGTTTCAATATGGTCGATCTTTTTGTAGCTCGCAATGGAGTTTTTCCAAAGATGGTCGGGAGCTGAGAACTGAGCTAGCGGGGAATTTTGTGGGACTATAGCAGCTATGGCATCCTTAGTGAGATCAACTAAAACTTTACCTTCATTGTTTGATTCATCAGTTTCTAGGTATTCTAAAATACCACGCAAACGGTTTTGATTATGCTTAGCACGCTTCTCGTTTGGCCTCGTTTGAGTTCCATTCTTGAGTTTCAAATTAGCTGCGGAGATTTGCGGTAGTGATTTATCAAGTTGTTCAGCTAGAGCCAGGAGCTTTGTACTGGCTTTGAGTTTCTTAGCATCTTTACTACCGGCTTGTTGTTCTGCTAATTCGGTCAGATATATCGCCATCCAACGCATTGTGTTGCTATCAAGCGGGATTTGTTCAATTTTGACCAAGGTCTTCCCCTCAAGGTTTGGTTCAATATATGTGGCAGCGTAAGAGCTGGAAGCACATATAGTGAGTGTGGCAAGGCTGAGCAAGAACTGTTTCATTTCCAAATGCGGTAGTCTACCAATATTATACGCAGACAATCAAGGATAGTTACGGCTTGTTCTAAAATTCTGCTGGTTCTAAAAGTGTGCATGCCAGAGTTAATGCCAGTTTACGAAACGCAAGAAGAGGTGATGTTTTTTGATACCGACATTGGTGGAGTCGTTCATAATATTGCCTATTTAAGAATGATCGAGACATGCCGTACTAAGTTGGCTACCGAGAAAATGGGATTGAATCTAAAGGCTATGGCTGACACTAGCCTCTATCCAGTGGTTGTGCGTACAGAAATTGATTACAAATTTCCGGCGACTTTAGGTCATAAATTGACCATCAAAGGAAAGTTAGAGAGTCTAGAAAGAGTCAAGTTTTGGGTCTCCTTTGAGATCTACGCAGAAGGTGTAGAACGTTGCCTTATCAGCTGTCGCCAAGCATTAGCAATGGTGCAAATGCCCGCTGGTAGACCTCAACGCCTACCCAAGGAATGGCGTGAAATGTGGGGGAAATGATTTATTCAAGGATGCGCTTGATAGCTTCTACTCTCTTCGCGTTACCGCCCATGTCAGAGTACCCCACACGGCTGGCTGAGCGGAGATGAATACTGTTGGCTTCTTCATCGTATCGGGCTTCGAAATCATCTTCAAAGCCTAGTAGTGGTGTGCGGAAGACAGCGTGAAGGTAATTAGCCTCTATCACCATAAATCGACCTGAGAGGCTCTCCACGGCGTCCTGTAGATCTTCCCAGCTAATTGCGTAATTTTGGGCTAACGGCGCGATGTTGGGTGTGTCTCCATCGCTGCAGACGCTATTGGATGATGAATTGTTAGGAGCTAGTTTACCGTTGACGATACCATGCGCGGCGCTGCGTGTGTGAGACCAGATGGCGAGCAATTTGAGTGAGAGCACTCCCCCGGTCAAAAGGATCACGACTGGCTCTAGCCAATTAAGCATCCTGTTCGCGCTTCTTTTTATCGAGCCAGATGGAGAGCAATGTCACATCTGCAGGAGTAATACCTGTGATGCGCCCAGCCTGACCTAGTGTTTGAGGACGGATGGTAGAGAAATTATGAGAAGCTTCCTTCTTTAGCCCGCTGATCTCTGAATAGTCAAGATTGTCGGGGATCTTCTTGTGCTCCATTTTTGAGAGTCGTTCGACTTGCTTATGTTGTCGCACGATATGACCTTCGTATTTGAAATTTGTTTCGACAATCGACCATAGATCGGCAGGAAATTTATCACGCATTTCCTGTGGTAGATCTTGCCAAGAATTCTCAGCACGGCGGAACCACTTATTCAACCTTGTGGACTGGTAGGTTGTCTGGCTAATGAACTCTGATGCTTCTGCTATGGTTGCTATTTTCTCTTCCGTTAAAGTCCTGCGTTCATCACTGACGAGTCCCCTCTCGGCCGCTCTCGGTGTGAGGCGTAGATCGGAGTTGTCTTGGCGTAGGAGTAACCGGTATTCTGCACGGCTAGTGAACATGCGATAGGGCTCATTGCAACCCTTTGTGACCAGGTCATCGATCATGACTCCGATATAGGATTCATCGCGACCTAGAATATATGGATCTTCACCACGTACCTTGTAGGCTGCGTTTGCCCCAGCCATGAGACCTTGGGCTGCGGCTTCTTCGTAGCCAGAGGTGCCATTGATTTGCCCCGCAAAATAGAGGTTCGCCACCAGCTTCGTTTCTAAGGTTGGGAGTAATTGTGTGGGTGGACAGTAGTCGTATTCTACCGCATAGCCTGGGCGGATAATCTCCGCATTCTCTAGACCCACGATCGAGTGAATGAAGTCGAGCTGCACCTCATACGGGAGTGATGTAGATACTCCATTGATGTAGCACTCTAGGCTGTGGCGACCTTCAGGCTCAATGAAAATTTGGTGGCGTTCCTTCTCTGCAAACTTCACTACCTTGTCTTCTATCGATGGACAATAGCGTGGCCCTACCGACTCAATCTTACCTGAGTAGATAGGTGACTGATGCAGGTTGTTGGCTATGATCTCGTGGGTGCGAGGATTTGTATAGGTGATCCAACAAGGAACTTGTTCCACGTGGAACATTGGGTCACCGAAAGGATTGAGAGTGAAAATATCGTTGGGATTCTTAGTCAAGGTGTTAGCTATGTAAGAGAAGTTAGGCGCAGGAGTATCACCATCTTGGCGCTCACACTTCGAGTAGTCGATTGAGCGGCCGTTGATTCGGCATGGGGTTCCAGTCTTGAAACGATCAACCTCAAAACCTAGGTCCTTCAAGCTATCACTGACAGTGGATATGGCATCCCCCATCCGACCACCTTTTTCATTTTTGAGACCGACATGCATCAAACCTCGCATGAATGTGCCTGCTGATAAGATGACTGATTTGGCCAATATCTCCATTTGTAGGCTGGTGCGAATACCATATACTTGGTCGTTCTTGACGAGAATTTCTGCCACATTCCCCTGGTGCATATCGAGATTTTCTTGTCCCTCGATAATGCGTTTCATGCGGAATTGGTAGGCTTTCTTGTCACACTGAGCACGCGGAGCTCTGACGCTAGGTCCCTTTTTGGCATTGAGCATGCGGAATTGAATAGCGGTGGCGTCTGTGTTTAGACCCATAGCCCCACCGAGTGCGTCAATCTCACGCACCATGTGTCCTTTCGCTAACCCACCAATAGCTGGGTTGCAGGACATGGAACCAATGGTGTCAAGGTTCTGTGTGAGTATTGCGACGGAGCATCCAAGCCTTGCAGCAGCCAAAGCAGCTTCTACACCAGCGTGACCAGCGCCAATGACGAGGACGTCGTATTCTTTCGGATAGCGGAACATAGCGGCAGAAACTTACTACTGCGCTATAAGAAGGCAAGCAGGTATTCATCTCATTCGTTGTTCCACGTGGAACAATTAGGAATTAGGAATTAGGAATTAGGAATTAGGAATTAGGAATTAGGAATTAGGAATTAGGAATTAGGAATTAGGGGTTAGGGGTTAGGGAT
>JBLHPP010000136.1:0-6956 GCA_047624385.1 Crocinitomicaceae bacterium | reverse complement strand
CCGACCTCGGATTTCCCTAGATGGCGCAGGAGATCCTGTGCTGAGACGCCCGCGGTATTCCCCTCGACAGTCTTAGGTAGTTTTCCGCCATCTCCGGTGATGGTTGTGATTCGGAGACCGGGCTTATCGGAATATCTCACGACTACTTCATCACCTGGTTCATCGATGGCGAAGCCTAGGACGTCGTATCCGCTGGCAACATTAGCAACAGTTGCTGGTGCAAACACGCGGACTTCTTTTGGCTCTTGTTCTCCCATAGTGGGTGGCTCATAGCAGGGAATTAGGCGCTAGTATAGTACGATTTCATTCATTTGTTTCTGGTGAATGGGTGCGGATTTCACATGACCTAGGGCTTCTCTGCTGGTGGAGTTCTTCTAGAAAATGAGCAAGCGCTTCTTGCGTTCGCTTTGCCTTTATACTTTGCGCGTAGCGCATTTTCCTAAAACCCTCAAAAAGAACATTAGTCTCTTTGGTTTTGCTAAGTGGTATAAGAATCTCCACTTTGAAATAAGTTAAACAATCTTGGTGTAAGTCTAACTTTTCCGGTTGAAATTGTGGCTGTTGGACTGAGGCCCAGGACAGCCGAATCACTTAATGATCACGGTGGCTCCAGGTCGGATGATTTTTGGGAGTTTGGTGACATCCCAGTTGGCCATGCGGATGCATCCGGCGCTGCGGCCGCGGCCGATTTTATCTGGCTGGTTGGTACCGTGGATTCCTATTCCAGGACGACTGAGCCCCATCCAATGAACCCCGACAGGGCTATTCGGGCCGGCGGGAATGGTCAGGCTCGTGGTACTGCGCTGGCCAGTTTTGAGTAGTGAGTCATCGAAGCGCCAAGTGGGGAATTCGATAGAATTTTTCATAGTCCATGTCCCATAGCGAATAAACTGTGGCTTGCCAGGGGTGATCGGGTAGGCGGCGACGATGATGGCGCGGTGCTCATCATAGATTGTGAGTTTTTGCTCAGGCTCTGGGTCGTCTTCTACTATCATCGCACGCGGTGAGCCAGGGTCGGGGGAGTTGACTATGGAGATACGTGTCGGCTTGACCGGAGATTTCCCGCTCGGCTGGAGTTCTGGGTTTTCTGCCCCAGTAGATGGCTCAGCGGCGGTGATAGGCTCCAGTGGTTCGTAGATACGGATTTGAAGCTGGGCGGTGTCGATGACTGCCCATCGCTTGCTAAGGATGGGATCGGGCTTGTAGGTACGGCCTTGAGCCATGATTTCGATCCGGAAGGGCTCGACGTTGGGAACGCGCAAGGCGGTACGCACACCGGCGTTATTGATTAGCTTCTTACCATTGATCAGCTTGAGGAAATCGACAGTGGTGTGGTAGCGCTCGGCCATAAACTCGCCGACTGAGCGATAGGGCATATCTGTGCGCGAGGACTGGTAATTACGATTACTGCCCCAGTCGAAGCTGTCATCGACAAACTTGGTAACCACTTCTGGAATGATCGCGGTGGCGTAGAGGTTGGGGACTTGCTGAGCAGCGTTTCCCTTCACTTTATCCCAGTCATTGTCGTTGTGGCCAAACTTCTTGTTGTAGGCTGTGATAGCCATTTTTGTGAAGGTTCCCATTTTTCCGTCCAGCACACCGGGGCCAAAATCTTGTTGGTCGAGGTAGATTTGAAGCCGCGCAACTTCCTCGCGTTCCCGTGGGATTTTCAAGAGGTCTCCAGAGATTTCGTCGACCATCTGTGCGCGTGGAGGTGCTGCTAGAGGCGCTGCCGTAGGTAGCTCTATCGTGACATCTGTAGCCTCCTCAGCGAATAGCGTGAATGGGATGAGCGCGAGTGAGCATAGGAGTAGGCGTGCGTTTGGCATACTCAGCTATCTTTCCACTCTTTCATGCTGGATGCAAGTTTTGCAATTAATCACAGATGAACTCAGCCAATCTTCCGGCGATGATAGCTGGAACGATGGCTGTGATGAGGACGTCATTTCCTTCGTATTCAGTGCTCATCACTTTAGCTTCTTTATGCAAAATGGCAGATAGCTCACCACGACTTTGTGGGATCCTGTAACAATGGCTGCGGACTCGGTCTGCAAGCATGACCGTGCATTGCTGTCTGAGTTCATCGAGGCCAAGACCCTCTTTAGCTGAGAGTAATAAAGTGTGTTCAAGCTTCTCTTGGAGATTGTCTAGAATCTTAGAGTCTTCAACCTTATCTACTTTGTTGAGCACCGTGATCATTGGCTTTCCTTCAGCTCCTAGCTCGTTGAGAACGTCCATGGTCGTCTCGAAAAATTCAAGGGCTCGCGGGTCGCTGGCATCAAGAACGTGAATCAGAAAGTCGGCTAGCACAGCTTCTTCAAGCGTCGCTTTAAATGCCTCAACGAGCCGGTGAGGTAGGTTTCTGACGAATCCTACGGTGTCGGTGAGTAGCAGAGTTTGGCCGTCGGGGAGTTCGATAGAACGCGTGGTGGTGTCAAGCGTGGCAAAGAGCATGTCTTTTGCCATGATGTCTGAGCCTGAAAGAATATTCAGTAAGGTTGATTTCCCCGAGTTGGTGTAACCTACGATTGCGGCGTGAGGTGTGTCGTTTTTCTCGCGATCCTTGCGTCGAGTCGCGCGCTGTGAGCGGACGGCTTCGAGTTCACGTTTGGTGCGGTCGATACGCTTTCTTGCGAGCCTCCGGTCCACTTCGACCTGCATCTCACCCATTCCACGAGAAGCGCCGCCACCGCCACCAGCTCCAGCGCCACCTTCACGGTCGAGGTGGTTCCACATGCGCGCCATTCTTGGCAGGGCGTATTGCATGCGTGCTAGGTCGACTTGGAGTGTGGCTTCCTTGGTCTGTGCGCGTTTTGCAAAAATATCGAGAATGACTTCTTCACGGTCGATCACGCAGATTTGAGCCAGTTCTTCCCACTCACGTTGTTGGGATGGGGCGAGCTGGTTGTCGAAGACGATACAGTCGCATTCATGCGCTAGAGCGAGCTCTACGATCTCGGCTGCCTTGCCAGTCCCGCAAAGGTACTTTCTGTGCATAGCGCGCGACCATGCGAGTTCCAGGGACACAACGCCAATACCGAGTGTGGAGACGAGCTCTCCCAGCTCTTCTAAAAGGCTGATATCGTCATCTTCCTCGCGGCGATTGAATGAAAGGCGGACGAGCAACGCGCGCTCGACCATTTCTGGTTTTTCCCTGACTTCGAACATATGTACCTTTATAGATAGGTGATTTGCCAGTTAGGACAATACTTTTCATTGAGTAGCTTGAGAGTCTAGAAATAAGTCAGGCGTCTCTAGGCTGGGGCAGGCTTGGTTAGTGGATAAACATCATACCATGAGTTTTCTCCGTTAAAGTCTAATAGCGCTGAAATAGTGTGTGTCCATTTTACTGACTCCGAAAGAACGGGCAGAGCTTTACTTTTGAATAACTACGGTGGTAGACCTCGCAGGTTGATCCCGAAATAGGAGGAACAAGCCAACTCCAATTACCCGGAACTTCACGTCCGAGGGATTTTTCATTTTCTATGTGTTTGATGAATTGTCTAGAGGCTGTGTGGTGGTCTACAATGGTGACTCCACTTTCTCTGAATGAATAGAGCACTGCCGAATTTAGTTCAATCATCGCACGGTCAAGCCATAGGCTATCAGATTTACGGGTGTCTAGCCCCATTTTTTCAGCAACCAGTGGAAGTTGATTGTAGCGGTGTCTATCACCAAAATTACGAGCTCCAATCTCTGTCCCCATATAGTATCCACTGAAGGGAGCCGCAGTAAACTTTAGTCCGCCGGCTTCCACGCTTCTGTCGCTCACTGCTGGTAGGGCATGCCACTTGAGGCCTAGTTCGGAGAACCAAGGGAAATCGCGGTGGTGGATGGAAACTTCTAGGGCTGCGTCGGGTGGTATTTCAAAGTACTGAAGTGCCTCGCCAGGGAACTTGATAATGAGTGGGAGGATATCGAAGCGCGTTTTCTTTTTGCTTGGTCTCCAGCCTAGCTCGAGTGCTAGTTCTGTAGTTTTGATTTGCTCTGGGTCTCCAAGGGTGGAGCCATTAATGAATTTGTAGCCGGCATAGCGAATCAGCTGTGCGTTCAGGATGCGGACTTCTTCTCCTTTTTTAGACGGTGGGAAGAAGCACATCATTGGTTGAATGCGTCCGCCGTTGGTTGACCGTCGGATGAATTCTACGCAGGATTCAAAAACTTCTTGGGCGGAATTTGCTCTTTGGGCATCAATGACTTTCATGTTTTCCCAATGCAGCCGGCCGATGCATTTCTCACTATTACGCCACGCTAGTTTGGCAACCCAGAGCAATTCCTCCTCATTCATCAAGTAGCTGCCAGTAGCGTCGATTTCTTTGAGGATTTCATCGCTGCGAGTTGCGGCGACTGAGGCTCCCTCGGTTTGAATTTGTAGTAGGTATTTCTTAGCTTCGTTCAGCATTGTCTTATTTCTGTAGGATGGGGGTATCAGCAACTTTATAAAATAAGCTTTTTATCGCATGTATAAGGTGAGAGAAAAGTATAAAAAAGAGGGCCTTTGATGTTACTCAAAGACCCTCGGTAAAGATGGTGCGCAATACAAGATTTGAACTTGTGACCTCTGCCATGTCAAGGCATTGCTCTACCACTGAGCTAATCGCGCGTTGTTGTGACCAGTGATGGTCTACGGCCGGAATCTAGGATCGCCGCCCATGGAGTGCAAGTATTTTCTGCTTAAATTTCGATGGCTTTCACCGAGAGAACACCTGCTGCAGCAGCGAGTGTGTCGATAATCTCTTGAGTTGCAGGGGAGTCCAGCTCGATCACTGTGAGGGCATTGCCTTCAGATTTGTTACGAGCGAGTGAGAGGTTTGCGATGTTAAGCTTACTCTCAGCTAGTCTAGTTCCGATAAGTCCTACAATACCTGGGCGGTCATCGTTGCGCACGATGAGGAAGTTACCAGCGATGTTCGTATCAACGTAGAGCTTGTTGATCTCAACTATACGTGGGGACTTACCGATGATTGTTCCCGCGAGGCGGAATTTCTCACCACCTTTGTTGAGCTCTACAACAATGAGCTCTGCGTACTCGGTAGAAGCGTTGATGGTAGAGTCGATAACTTCGAGTCCTAGTTCTTTTGCGATAGCTGGGCAGTTGACGATGTTGACGTCTTCGCGGCCTGCAGAAAGGAAGCCGTGGAGGACCGTGCGTGAGACAAGCGCGGTGTCTTTATCTGCGACAGCTCCGTGGAAGGAAACGCGGATAGAATCCGGGCTGACTGGTCCAAGCTTTGCTAGGAACTTACCTAAAGACTTAGCGAGGCCTAGGTAGTCGCCGATGTCTTCGAGTGCTGCAGCATCGAGTGATGGCATGTTGATCGCATTACGAATCTCACCAGAAGTGAGAAAGTCGCGGATCTGTTCAGCCACCTGAATACCCACATTCTCCTGAGCTTCGTTAGTAGATGCTCCGAGGTGCGGGGTGAAGGCGGTGTGCTTAGGAAGGTCGAAAAGGATGTGATCCGCTGCTGGTGGTTCGTCTTCGAACACATCGAGACCACAACCTGCGATGTGGCCGGAGTCGATCGCGGCGCGCAGTGCTGGCTCGTCGATCAGGCCACCGCGTGCACAGTTTACTACGATTGCGCCTTTGTTCATCAGAGCGAGGCGATCAGCATTGATGATGTGCTTGGTGTCAGGAGTCATTGGCACGTGGAGGGTGACGAAATCAGCACCAGTGAGGGCGGCGTCTGGAGTTCCAGCGAGCTCCACTTTGAGCTGGTCGGCACGAGCCTGTGTGAGGAATGGGTCGTAGGCTACGACTACCATGCCGAATGCTTGAGCGCGTTTGACGAACTCAGTACCGATGCGGCCCATGCCGATGACGGCGAGGCGCTTAGTGTAGATTTCGACACCTTTGAATGCTTTGCGAGCCGCTGGGAATTCACCAGCGAGAACGCCTGCGTGGCCGGGTCCGATGTTACGTGCTGCAGAGAGCATGAGAGTGAAGGCGAGCTCAGCAGTCGAGATTGTGTTGCCAGTCGGGGTGTTCATTACAATCACGCCGTTGTCTGTCGCAGCATCGCGGTCGACGTTGTCCACACCAACACCGGCACGGCCGATGACTTTAAGTTTAGTTGCTGCTTCGAGAACTGCGCGAGTCACTTTTGTCTGTGAGCGGATGATGAGGCCATCATAGTCACCGATGATTTCGAGCAGAGCCTCAGGAGTGAGGCCGGTGTTTACGTCGACTTGAAGGTCTGGGTGCTGAGTGAGTGCTTCGACTCCAATTTCAGAGATTGGGTCAGATACGAGGATACGCTTTGCTGTCATGAGCAAAGAACTACGGATTAGCCAGAGCCTTGTCAAAGCCCGTGCGTGTCTTCTGCGTCATCATTCTGTCATGCACACCCCAAACTGCACACATTTGTGTGGTCTGAGAGTTAGGGGAAAGGTCCAATGGCACTTACTTAAGGGGCTTGATCGTCAATCGACGCGCTTGAAGATTTAGACTTCTTAAGGTGTGGCTTGACGAGTAGCTAGTATTCAGTAGCTAGCATCTTGGTAGATGGAACGAATAGCTAGCACGATGAAGCAAAATAATACGTCTCAAAGCTTACAAAAATAGACTTAACAAAGAGCCATTGGGGGAAGGGTCATAATCCCGGTGGTCCTGCCACCGCGCGCTTCAAGCCCTATGGCTCCAAGGGAGAGAGTGGTTATTGACTCTGGTATGATGAGCTTTGCTGTATCAGAAACCCATTTTGATGATTTTGAGTAATTCTGGTAATTCTGTATGAAAAATTGTCGTCTACTAGTGTGAAATACTATAGGGCACCTCCGGCAACTCCCGCTGTCGGTGTGTGAGTTATTAATTCTTTAAATTTGCGAGCGTAGCTCGTTTTTGAAGATAGGCCCCCTTCGGGCTGGAAAGCCTTTCTGCGCAAGGCAGCGTTATTCTTCGTTCACGGATAAAAATCCGCTCACTCATCACGCCTAGCCTCGCTTGAAATTCT
>JBLHPP010000135.1:0-6974 GCA_047624385.1 Crocinitomicaceae bacterium | reverse complement strand
CCGAAGTCGCCTACGGCGATGTAGATCCAGCCGTCGATACCCATGCGGATACCATTGGTGGTGTGGTCGGCTCCACGATCGCGGTTAAATTTGATCGTTGAGACATCTTTAATGAGGTGCTTAGGCGGCCCGTCGGCAACGCCGTCGCCGTCTTTATCTTCAAGCACCGAGAGGTACATGCCTTCCATAGGCATCTTGCCGCCATAGTCGGCATGGAGAGCGTAGACTTTGTCACCCATAGCGATAATGCCACGAGGGTGGTCTAATTTTGCAAAAACTGTGTGCTCGTCAGCTTTACCATCGTTGTTTGTGTCTCTAAGTCTAACGATGCTACCCTTATCTGGTCCTTTGCCGAGCGAGCCAAGGAGATCCACACCCACAAAGACGTCACCATTAGCGTGCACGCCGAGGCAAGCAGGTGAGGGGGTGAGGGTATTGTCAGTGAATCTGGAGAATTCAAGATCACTAGGGTTGGCTTGCAGTAACCCAAAGCTGGCTGTGTAGGCTAGCAAGCTGGTAAGTTTCTTATGAGACAGTTTTTTCATAGGCTTTGTCTAGGAAGTTAGCTTTACAGCATAGATGATTCACTCAAGTATATGATTGTAAGCGTACTTTCTAGTAAGTATATGCACTATTTTAGCCACAACTTACAATTTAAGTGTTATTTTTTTCGATCCATTGTTGGCAAATCGCTTTCGATTCGGTAATTCCTATTCAACATGTCAGTTGATCCATTACTCCAACTCCTCAGCCAAAAGGCGAGATACTCGCATAAAGAGATCGCAGATCTCCTTCAAGAAGATGAAAAATCAATTAATGAGAAAGTGGCGGCATGGGAGGAAGATGGTACTATTCTAGGGTATCACGCAGTTATTAATCGCGAGCAGGCTGGTGACACGAATGTCTCTGCATTTATTGAAGTGAAGCTCACGCCTGAGCGTGGAGGCGGGTTTGATCGTCTAGCAATGCGTATTGCTAGATTTGAGCAAGTCGAGGCGTGTTACCTAGCCAGCGGTGGATACGACCTGATGGTGATGGTGACTGGCCCATGCCTGAGGGAGGTTGCTCGCTTCGTGAGCGAGAAACTCAGCGCTATCGATGGAGTTATCTCAACTGCCACGCATTTCAGACTGAAGGCGTATAAAGAACATGGATTCATCTTCGAGCAACAAGAGATAGAAGGACGTCTCGTAGTTTCACCATAGTTAATAGATGGATTACTCAAAAAAAATAGCCCGGCAAGTCGCAGCCGTGCCTCGGTCTGGGATTCGAGATTTCTTCGAACTCGTACAGGGGCGAGATGACGTCATCTCACTCGGTGTCGGCGAGCCAGATTTTCAAACTCCATGGAATATTAGGGAGGCTGCTATCTACTCTTTAGAAAAAGGACATACTAGCTACACCTCAAATCTGGGCTTACTTCAGCTGCGAAAGCTTATTTCTGGATATGTGAGCGATTTGTTTGCAGTCGACTATAAAGCCGAGAGCGAAGTTCTTGTGACTGTGGGTGTCAGTGAGGCTATTGATCTAGCGCTTCGGGCACTAGTCAATCCTGGTGACGAAGTGATTTACCATGAGCCTTGCTATGTTTCCTATAGCCCAAGCATTACGATGGCTTACGGGAAATCTATTGCTGTCCCGACTTTCAAACATGACGGCTTCTCTCTCAAGGCCGAGACGTTAGAAAAAGTCATCACGCCAAAGAGCAGGGTGTTGATGCTTAATTTCCCAACAAATCCAACGGGAGCTACGATTTCTAATAATGATCTCAAGGAGATTGCTGAACTCTGTATAAAGCACGATTTGATGGTGATCACCGATGAAATCTATAGCGAACTTCGCTACGATGATCCAGAGCACACATCTATTGCTAGCCTCCCTGGGATGAGGGAAAGAACTATTTTGCTCCACGGGTTTTCCAAAGCGTTTGCTATGACGGGTTTCCGCTTGGGTTATGCGTGTGCTCCGCAGGCTATCATCGAGGCCATGATGAAGATTCACCAATACTCTATGCTTTGCGCTCCTATAACGAGTCAAGCGGCAGCGATCGAAGCCTTACTGAATGGTAAGGAGTCGGTGCAAAAAATGAAGAAGAGCTACCACCAACGCCGAGACTACATGGTCAAGCGACTCAATGGCATGGGGCTCGACTGTCACAGCCCCGGCGGAGCTTTTTACGTCTTCCCTGAAGTGAGTAAGTTTGGACTCAAGAGTAAGGAGTTTGCTATGCAGTTATTAGAAGCTACCAATGTGGCTGCAGTTCCAGGTGACGCCTTTGGTGATTGTGGTGAGGGATTTCTGCGCTGTTGTTATGCCACCTCCATGGAGCAAATTGTGGTTGCAATGGATCGCATGGAGCGATTTGTTAGGAGCCTAGAATCTCCAGTATGAATTTAAAAAGTATTCGCGATAATAAGAGCCACGCTTATGTGGTTCCATTGGCGGCCTTCATGGTGCTGAGCTGGCTGATGCAGATTGCCAATGAGAGTGGCCTCGAGTGGGCACACCCCAATGCTCCATGGTGGCGAGAGTGGCCAGAGCAATGGATGTATCCACTGCAAACTCTCGTCGTAGGCTGCCTGCTTTGTTTTTTCTGGAAAAACTATACATTTCGGCCACTAAAAGGGATTGCCCTTGGAGTTCTTGTTGGAGTGATCGGGATTGCGCTCTGGATTCTTCCTTCTTACTTATTTGATGCGTATGGATTCACGGATGAGACCGTTGGGGGCTGGGAGTATTTTGGCCTAGCTTCGCGTGAAGATGGATTTGACCCTAGCGTGTTGATTCCCGAGTTTGGAATTGCTGGTTATTGGGGGTCCGCAGTCTTTCGTTTTTTACGCGCAGTAGTGATTGTCGCCCTAGTGGAAGAGCTCTTTTGGCGCGGGTTTCTTATGCGCTTCCTCATCAAACCTGATGGAGATTATTGGAAGGTACCCTTTGGTAAGCCGCAGTTACTAAGTTACTTCGTGACCACAGGAGCATTCGTTCTGATTCATCAACCTGTCGACTACCTCGGGGCTCTGATATTTGGCTCACTCATGTATTGGCTGGCGTATAAAACTAAAAGCCTTGCTGCATGCGTAGTGATGCATGGCGTGGCTAATTTGCTGATGGGAATTTACGCACTGCAATTTGGTAAATTCGGGCTTTGGTAAACGCTAAGGTCGGGTTAGTTTAATTTTTTTCACACATGAAGATTGGTATAGCACAGATAAATTCTGACATCGGCGATTTCCCAGGGAACGCAAAACGCATCATGCAAGCCTATAGAGCCTGTGTAGATGCTGGGGCTAAAATTGTGGTGACTCCAGAATTGTCTTTAGTGGGATACCCACCAAGAGACTTGGTCACTAAGGATCGATTTGTCGAAAAGTGTCTCCAAGCGCTCGACTACCTAGCTGACGAAACTGGCGCGGTTCCGCTCATTGTCGGGTATATTGATTTCCACGATTTCGAACAGCCTGGTAAACCCTTACGCAATGCAGCAGCTTTTCTCCACCAGGGACGGATACGTAAGAAAATCTGGAAGACGCTATTGCCTTCCTACGACATGTTCGATGAGCTCAAGTACTTTGAGCCCTCATCTATTTGTAAGGCATTCAATTTTGGCGGGAGACGTATTGGACTTACTATAGGTGAAGATATTTGGTTAGAGGGTTTCATCCGACGTCCGATTTTCAAAAGAGACCCGATCACAGAACTGAAGGAAGATGGGGCAGACCTTATTATAAATATAAGTGCATCGCCCTTCCATAAAGGCATGCCAAAACAGCGAGCAAGCTTGTTGGAGGTTGTCGCCTGCGGGGCCAATGCTCCATTGGTTTATTGCAATGCCGTCGGCATGAACGAGCAACTTACTTTCGATGGTAATTCGCTGGTTCTCGATGCGGACGGAAATGAGATAGCCAACTTGCCGGGATTCACTTCTTGTTTTAAAGTGGTAGATATCACTGATGTTGGCGCTGGTCCGCCTAATGTGCGGAGTGTTGACGTGCAGGATGTCCACAGCGCCTTAGTTTTAGGTATTGAAGATTATGCTGAGAAAGCGGGTTTTGCAGCCGTAGCTATGATCCTTAATGGCAACATCGAGTCCTCGCTAGTTGCCTGCCTGGCAGTGAAAGCTCTGGGGAAAGATCAAGTGAAGGCTCTCATCATGCCCGATGAAAATCAATCGGCTGAGTCGGTTTCTCGCGCCGTGGAGCTAGCTGAAAAGCTCGGTATCGAGCATAAGAATGTCTCAGTCGACGTTGTGAAGAAGTCCGCAGATTTAGTTGTTGGTGAGATCATAGCCGACCTGGATCATCCACTAGTCGACAAGGGGATCACCTCGCGTATTCGTGCGATGCTGCTGATGGCATATGCTCGCAGCAATAATTTCTTAGTGTTATCATCCGCAAATAAATCCGATCTAGCCATTGGTCATCAATTATTAGGAGGTGATAGCTCTCATGGTTTGGCAGTGCTTAGTGATGTGCCTAAAATCATCGTTCACAAACTCGCTAACCACATAAATAGCGAACAAGAGCTCATTTCAAAAGCACTCATCCAGCGAGGGGAAGAATCCTCAAAAAAACCACATATGTACGGAGATGAGACAGCTCCTCCCTATGTTTTGATCGATCTCATACTCGAACTCTATGTCGACTACCAACTTTCAGGTGAAGACATCGTTACCGGTCACGGCTACGACGAGACTACTGTGCGCTGGGTACAGAGGAAAGTTGACCTTAACGAATGGAAGCGCCAGCAGGCAGCGCCAGGGATTCGTGTCACATCAAAGGCATTTGGGATGTGTCGTAGGATGCCTACAGTGCAGGGCTTTGTGGACTAAGCACTGCAATCTGTGCTATTAGTTAATCTTGATGAAAGGCCCCACCTCAAAAAGTAACTTTCTAGCTCAAGGGTTCAGTAAAGCGCGATTCTTGCTCGTGGTTCTGTTGGCTATTGTGCTAGGTGCGGGTATTTTTTTTAAACAACGCAGCGAAACTTCAAGGAATAATCGTCAAGCTCAGATCGAGCGTGTGGCTCAGGCGCAATTAGCACTACGAAACGACGTCCAACTTGCTCTTACTCAGGCTAAGCAGCATCTGGAATTAGAGAATATCAAGGCGGCCAAGAAGTCATTGAGAAGCGCCAGTATTCTCGATGTGATTGGCGAGTTCGTGGGCCAGGTACACGAACTTAAAATGCTGATTGCCCAGCGCGAGCAAACTATAGCGCAGAGGGAGGCTCTCGAAATGCTGGCGTTAAGGATTTCAGCATCACTCAAAGCTGAGGAATTGAGCGTTGCTAATTCATTGTTACAGCAATACTTGCAGACAGTTAAAGTTGAGGATGAGATGTATATATCCCTCAGAAAGCAATACAACAGGGATTTGCAACACGTCCAGGATGTCGAAACCTCGGCCAAAGATTTGAACAAAGCTTTCGCTATTGCAGTCGCGGATAGGAATGAATCACTGGCAGTCGAAATCCTAGATAAACTACGCAGCCACGATATAAAACAAGAGCTGATTGCTGGATCGCTACAGGAGTTGAATGCTCTACAGGAGCTGAATAAAGAGGTTTCATCAATTATTCAGCATATCGATCGAGTTGATACTGGCGAGTATTCTGCTGGATTGTTGGATGAAATTGAATTGCAGATCAAAAGGCTAGGGGAGCACCCAAAACTCTTGGCTATTCGTCAAAAGCTTCGATCTCACCCACAGACACTACGCGTCCCGTCTGAGGTTTCCAGTATTGATGAGGCCTATGCTCAGCTAAGAGATGGCGGAACTATTGAGCTTGGAGAAGGGGTGTTTTATGCTGAGGTGAAGTTTGATAAATCTGTGGTGATCAAAGGTGCTGGAGTGGGTGTCACCATCTTGGAATCAAGAACAACGCATGCTGCTGGTCTTCACTTCTCTCACCCAAAGAGCGTGTGTAAGGTTTCCCATCTCACCCTCCGCGGATTTCTTGACGGTAGCGGTAATTACCCACTTGTTTTACTTAGCGGTGGGAGATTAGACCTTTTCCATGTCGAAATCTCAAGGTCTGCCAATCACGGGATGGCAGTCACTAGAGGAATAGCCAAAATACAGGGGTGTGAGTTTTTTAATAACCGGTGGGATGGCCTCGCTATTTTTGGAGAGACCAGCCTAGTGACTGTGAAAGATTCCACTTTTTACGGAAACGCTGACCACGGGGTCGACGTGTGGGGTGGAGCAAATGCTCAGCTCATATCCTCACGACTAATAAATAATTCTAAATCTGGGGTGGTTGTCTCCGGTGCAAAATCGCGCATCACTCTCACCGACGTCACTTCCACTGCTAATAGCGAGTGCGGCATTTACCTTAGCCTAGGCGCTAGTTTGGTGGCTGAGGGCGTAAAGGTCTCCAATAACCGCTTTTCCGGCCTTATCGCTCAGAGTATTCAGCATATAAATTGGGTCGATAGCTACGCCTCATCGAATGGGGAATTTGGTTACCTTATTGACCGACTCAGCGCGGGAAAGCTTACAGGTAAGTTGGCTGGTAAAGATAACGTGATCGGGCTAGTTACACAAAAGCGACTAAAGTAATTATACCACACTGTACTTCAAAAGTGACGATAGTATTTTTTTGTGTGTCAAGGTTTGCGCTTCGCGATTGTATAAGCAAGGCGCATCCCTCTAAATCCGGCGTTATACCACTTCACACTACACGACAATTTTTCATACAGAATTACCAGGATTTATGAAAATTGTCAAAATGGGTTTCTGATGCATCAAAGCTCATCATACCAGAGTCAATAATCACTCTCTCCCTTGGAGTGCTGTGGCTTGACACAGATCTGTGGCTGGGGCGGCTTGACGCGCGCGGTGGCATGACCACCCGGAATGTAATCATTCCCCTAACTCTCAGACCACGCAATCAGCAACAGGCTTCATTCTATCGGTCAGAAAACTGAACACGGAAGGCTGAAAACCTCCTACCCCATGTGTCAAGCCACA
>JBLHPP010000134.1:0-7037 GCA_047624385.1 Crocinitomicaceae bacterium | reverse complement strand
TGCCAAGGGCGCACACACTATGAGGATGTTGAACTCTACAGGCAGGATGAGGCTGAGGGCTTCAGCTTGAGCATGGGGATAGAAAAAATCCCTTCTGAACCAACTCTACGGCACGGACTCGAAGCATTAGCTGGTGAGCAAAGCATGTGCAAAATCGAAGGGGTAAATCTAGCCATTCTTAAAAACCATCAGATCAGCCCACTCGCAATCAATGGTCGGTTCTACATCCCTAACGACATCGACGTCACCCCAATGGACAACACTGGTAGTAAACGTGAGAATCTGGGTAGGACGTATAAAGGTTGTGATGGCTTTGCGCCCATCATGAGTAATCTCGGGACTGAGGGCTGGCTGGCTCATCACGAATTTAGACCCGGAATCCAGCACTGCCGAAAAGGCACACCAGAATTCCTCAAACGAAATGCCCAACTCCTAAACAAACTCAACCTCAAACATCCTGTGCTGCATCGTCTCAATGCAGGAAATGACAGCGCGGACACCCTAGAAGAGCTACGTTCAAGTGGAAACTACTTCCTCATAAAACGCAATCTTCGCCGAGAAAATAAAGACAAATGGCCAAGCCACCTCAAGAAAAAACGCGTGAAGCAGAAACGCCGCCGAGTGGAAGCATCCTCAAAGACATCATATGCATCGCAGGGAAACTCATCAGTCACAGTGGGATAAAGCAGATGAAAATAGCCAAAGGCTGGCCTTGGTCAGAGGCGATCTTAGCGGTGCACCGCGAACTTCGAATAAGCATCTGTTAGCGAAACCCAAGAGAAACTAAGAATCAGAGTGAACAGCACATGCGTAATGCTCAGAGATGTCAAACTGTGTCCAAAAACCTGGAAACTCAAGAAATGAGGGTGAAAGCAAGGAGTAGAAGGCCTTCGCTCCCACCCCAATGCAGCTACTTGCTAGTGATTAGAAGATTTCAATACCCCTCCAGCACTGGTATGCTGCTGAAAATACTAGCTAACGGAATCAGGATCGCTTATAAATCAATAGGTAGAGCGCCTTTCTTCAGATATTTTCTGACTCATAATTTTGGCTCTATCCCTAAATTATTTCTTGTAAGATCACCCCACTAATTTAAGTATTTCATATATGCAATTTTATAAATCTTTTTTTCTTGTTGCCTCTCTCAGCATCTCAGGGGTGCTCAGCTCACATGCACAGCAACCGACAACTAAAGCTGATAGCCAAACTCAACTAGAGTTTAAACAAAAAGAGATCATAGCAATCGTGGGCAACGGGCTCGCTGATCGCATGCAGCATTCTGGATGGACCGAAACCATACTCCAATCAGTATTAAAGGCTAAAGAACTCTCATTCCGCAACCTCAGCCTCAGCGGAGATCGTCCTAATGATAGACCTCGCTCAAAGGGCTTCACCTCGGAAGATAATTATCTAAAAGACATCAAAGCAGATAGCATCTTCTGCTTTTTCGGCTACAATGAATCATTCGATAACAAGCCAGAAGTGCATCAGGCCGAGCTACAGAAAATGATTAGTCGTTATAAAGCACTCAAGCCAAATGGCAAATCAGAACCACGCATCGTGCTCTTCAGCCCGATCGCCTTTGAGAATTTAAATAATCCCAATCTGCCTGACGGCTCAGCGCACAATCCACGGCTCAAAGCTATCACAGAAGCCACCCGCAAGGCAGCAGCTAAAGCAAAAGTGGAATTTGTAGACCTTTTCCATCCTACACTGGAACTCTATAAAACTACCGCCACACCACTCACAATAAATGGAGCCCATTTAAACAAAGAAGGCTACAGGATATTGAGTGAGGTCATCACCTCCGCACTCGTCGGTAAAAAAATCGATAGCTCTAAGCTAGATAAGAAACTCCACCAAGCCGTCATAGACAAAAACCTCCACTGGCACCACCGCTACCGCGCAGTGGATGGCAACGACGTCTGGGGTGGCAGATCCAAGCTGAAATTCGTCGCTGGCCAAAGTAATGCCACCGTCCTTCAGCATGAACTAACCATGCTCGATGTCATGACCGCAAACCGTGACCTCAGTATCTGGGCGATCGCTAATAACAAATCCCACAAAGTAGACGACAGCAATGTCCCTAAAGCTATCGAAGTCATATCCAACGTAGGCGGTGGCTCTAGATCATCTAGTGCTAGTAAAGAAGGTGATCTAGAATACCTCTCTGGAGAAGAAAGCCTCAAGAAAATGCACGTGCCGGAAGGCTTCAAAGTCAACTTATTTGCCTCCGAAAAAGAATTCCCACGACTCGCTAATCCAGTCCAACTCCAAACCGGACCAGCAGGACACATCTGGGCAGCTATCTGGCCAACCTACCCAAAGTGGGAGCCTAAAAAAGAAATGGGTGATGCGATTATCACGCTCAAGGACACCGATGGTGACGGTAAAGCAGATGAGCTAGTAGAATTTGCAAAAGTCCACTGTCCTTTAGGTTTCGAATTTTGGAATGGCGGCATCGTCGTCACCACTCAGCCAGACATTATTTTCCTCAAGGACACAGATGGTGACGGCAAGGCAGATTTCAGACAGATCCTCCTCCAGGGAGTGGGCTCATCAGACACTCACCACGCCGCCAATAACCTCGTCCATGGACCCGACGGTGGCATCTATTGGCAAAGCGGCATATTCCTTCAGCACAACCACGAGCACCCATGGGGCAGCTCACTGAAAACAGGCGCATCCGCGACCTACCGCCTAGATCCACGCAGACACACCATCGCCTTTCATGCAAATAACAGACCTAATCCACACGGCACCTCATTTGACAACTGGGGCTACCACTACGCCAATGATGGCACTGGAGGACGTTCTTACCAAGTGCGCCCAGATCTCAAAGGCAAAGGGTTTAAAATGTTCCCACTACTCAAAAAAGAAGTTCGCCCAGTATCAGCAGATGCCATCGTCTCCAGCAACAACTTCCCAGATGAAATGCAGCAAGACTTCCTGATCTGTAACACCATCGGCTACCTCGGCCTCAAGCGTTACAAACTTCACCGAGATGGATTCGCCGAAAAGAAATACAAGCAAGGCGAAGTCTGGGGCACTCCACTGCCTGACTTCCTACGCAGTGATGACAAAAACTTCCGTCCATCAGACGCTGTATTTGGTGCTGATGGGGCACTCTATATTTCTGATTGGCACAACGTCATCATCGGACACATGCAACACAATATCCGCGACCCACACCGCGACAAAAAACACGGCCGTATCTTCCGTATGGTTTACACCAAAAAGCCTCTGCAGAAACCAGTCAAAATCGACGGAGCGAGTATCGAAGAATTACTCGAGAACCTCAAGCACCCGGTCAACGGAGTGCGTCACCGCACCCGTATTGAACTCTCAGAGCGTGACTCGTCTGAAGTCATCAAAGCCACCGATCAATGGATCAAGCAATTCGATCCTAAAGACAAAAAGCATGCACACCATCTACTAGAAGCCCTGTGGCTCCACCAGCAGCACAATGTTCGCGACACAGATCTACTCGATCTCGTCCTACAATCTCCTGAACCTCATGCACGCATCGCCGCCGCGACAGTAAAGCATCATTGGGGACCAGCAGATCCAGCAAAAGGTGCTCAGAAAATTGAGAAAGAAAAAGAAATGCGCATCATCAAAGGTGGTATCATCAAAGACACACCAGCACTCACTCAAATCCGCATCAATACCGTGATAGAACAACTACGTTTCGATGTGAAATCCATCTCACTCAAGGCCGGTAAGCAGATCGAGCTCACCTTTGTGAACCCAGACGCACTCCCGCACAACATCGTCATCGTCAAGCCAGGCACCGCAGACAAAGTAGCTGCCGCAGCCATCGCCATGGGAGCAGACGGATTCAAAAAAGAATTCATCCCTAAGTCAGATGATATCCTGCATCACACTAAAATGTTAGAGAGAAGACAATCCCAAGTCCTCAAATTTAACGCCCCAACAACACCAGGAAAATACCAATTCCTCTGTACCTTCCCCGGCCACGACAAAATCATGCGAGGAACCCTCGATGTAAAATAAACTCAGGCTAACATAATCTCACCAACAAACATCTCACCTCATTACCAAACGACAGATATCGACAGATATGATCCGACAGATATGGTCTGATCCTCTGTATGAAGAGCATCATACGAGGAGATAGATAGGGGGGTACGAGGGGAATCGGTGAAAATGATCATTGAGACATACAATTCTGATCACGGGAACATCCGCTCGAAAAAATCCAAGAGATAGCTCTTCATAGAGAAGATCTCATTTTATAGATCGCTTATAAATCAATAGGTAGAGCGCTTTTCTTTAAATATTGTCTGTCTGATAGATATGTAACTCGCGATAAAACCTCCCGAGGGCGTTCAAAATCATGCTAGGCTGACAAATATCACCGTAGACTCAGTCTAAAGCGCAGAACGCTCCCTCATTCGAAATGATGTGGGGAGTTCTCTAGCAAATTTGATCTTCAATAAATAAGTCTAACTCCGACAGGCTCTTAAAAAAGGGAATTACAATAATTGTCCGTTGCGCTCGTCGCTTTTCCGTGAAATAATTCTTCCATGGCACGGCAGAATCCACCCCCCTTATCACCGCATGCAAGCCCCTCCGAACACCGAACACCGAACACCGAACACAAAAAGCAAATTCCTAGCAGTCGGGTGCCTTGGGGAAGGCATTCCGAATAGTCCTCTTGGACTAGCCTATTCACTTTTCACTACAATATGTTGTAGTAAAAAACTACAATCCACATAGTTTGCCGTAGCTTGATCTTCTACTACCAATACTAGTGATCAGTGAATTTCCTGAATTCATGCCCCCCGTATTTAAAAATCAAAAGAGTATCCATGAAAACGACTACAATAAAAACATCCATCACCGCAGCATTTGCGGCCGGCGCTCTTATCAGCAGCGCCCAAGCTTCGACCATCCTTGTTGACTACGACGACGGCATTGTTGGTGATGGACATGATTCCTCCGTTAAAGGAGGTGACTTTAACTCTGAAAATGACGGTGGATGGGTCTATAATCTTGGAGCTAACAACGCGACATTTTCTGTTGATAAGTCATCAGGTGTCGGTAGTGACGGAAACTTGGTCATCGGTGCCGCTAATAGCGCCCCGACAGGACCCAAAATTCCTGGTGTTGATACCGGAGCAACCATCGCAACTGGAGATACATTTGATCTTTCTTTCATGTGGAGAGAATCACTTGTTGACTGGGATGACGGCGCGGACACGGTAAGTCTGTCGTTGTTTTTCACGGACACCAACCTGATTGACGGCACAGCCACTGATGTTCTCACACTGACTTCAGGGTTTTCAGCATCCAACGACACATACCAAACTGAATCACTCTCCGGACAGGGCTATAATGGCTCAGAAATTGCTGGTAAAAAATTGTTTGCTCGAATCAACACTAGCGCTATGGACGGAGAATTTGCTCGTTTGGACAACGTTTATATCGAGGTGACTACAGTTCCAGAGCCATCTTCGATAGTGCTTCTTGGGCTTGGTGGTCTTGCCCTCATCTTGCGCCGTCGCAAGTAATATTTACCTGTCTTTCACAGGAGGTTTTATGCCTGTGGATGCAGCTTAGGAGTTGATTTGTGTTTGTTGACTCCTGCAGAGATCTCCACTGGAGACAGTTTATTCAAAATATGGCTGCTGAACGCCCATTGTAGTCAGTTCAAAATACTCAGGTAGAGGTTCTTCGTGCAAAGCGAAGGGCCTTTATTTATCCATACGACACTCTAGTGTGAATGCTGGATATTTCACGAATCTGGAATCGAGCAATTACTACCCGCTCAGCTAAACCCACTTCCGTGAAGAGGCACATTAAAAAGGCTTTGAGACCTCCTTGCTGGCTACTGACAACACTACGAAACACCCTGCTACCTTGGATCTATTCTCAATCGCCTCTTCTATTTATTGCCGAAATGTGAGTTATTAAGGCTTATGCTGTTAGTTTTTTTTTAGAACTCTTTCGGAATGATTCATAAAAAGTTACTTATTTTTTCCATACCTCTAAGTTTATTTTTAGGAGGGTGCGAAAACTTGTCTCCTTCTGATCCATTGTCCAGTACTTCAAGAAAAACCTATAAAGCGTCACGATCCAATGATCTTCAAATGGGAACAGATATCGATCATGGCGCTGGAAATGTAAATTGGAGTGCTGTTAAGTCTACTGGGACGAGTTGGGTGTATTGTAAGGTGAGTGGAGGATTCTCCAATGCGGACTCAGGATTCGTAGACCCGAAATTTTCTAGTTATTGGCCACAGCTTGAGGAAGCGAAGATAGCTCGTGGCGCATATTGTTTTTTTAATCTGGACGGAGATGGCCAAACACAGGCGAAAAGGTTCCTCAAATTTCTCAATGCAGCGGGGGGGATGAAGGCCAATGACCTGCCTCCTCAACTTGATATTGAGTGGACTCCTACTCCTTCAAGTACCCCTTTTCCTAACGGTAATCAGTGGCAAGAGGAGGCCTTGGAATGGCTTACATATGTAGAGAAAGAAACTGGAAGAATCCCAGTGATCTATACCAGCCAAAGTATGGTTCAGAATAGATTTGATTCCCGTTTCAGTAAATACCCTTTGTGGGTCGCAGCTTATCCGACGGAGAATCCGATTGTACCAACGAGTAATCCATATCCTAACTACGCACCTAAAAATCTAGGACCATGGGCAGGATGGACCATTTGGCAGTATTCCCAGACTGGAACTATTGCAGGTATCGGCCTAGGCCAAGATCTCGATGTGCTGAAAGGAAGTATTGAAAGCTTTGTGAAGAGTACAACAGTGAAGTAAGGTGTTAGGATATGAAGAACGTCTTAATCTGGTCTAAAAAGAACTGAGATTTTGCTGAACTAAAGTAAGCGTCCGAGGCTCCACCATCTAAATGAGCTTCCAGTTTAGCTGGGACCTACGGCATGGTGGTAGCTATGACATCAACACCGTATACAGCCGCAGACAAAGAAGCGTGGTTAGAGCTCCACACTGACTCGGGACTCAGCGCTGCTGCTTTCTGCCGCGAGCATGAACTTCCTT
>JBLHPP010000133.1:0-7042 GCA_047624385.1 Crocinitomicaceae bacterium | reverse complement strand
CAAATCATAGGTAAACGACGTGGAGAAGGGCGCACAAACCCGAATGAGGGAACGCAACGCGGAGAGGCTCTTTAGTGAGTCTCTATGCCTTGCTTGCAATTTGTAAATCAGCTGCGTAGCGTCGCGTCATGCGGCTCGATAAATTCATAGCAACCCATTCCGAAGCGTCACGTTCACTCGCCAAAGTAGCGATCCTCTCGGGTAGAGCTAAGGTGAATGGAGTGGTTGTAAAAGACCAAGGGCTGAAGGTGAAGTCTGAGGATGAAATTATAGTCAACGGTCATCTTATCACCGAGTCCGGTGAGGTTTACATTGCCCTTTACAAGCCTGAAGATGTGCTCTCATCCACTGGTGATGACGAGGAAGATGACACTGTGATCGATCTGGTCGACGGTTTCACCCATAAAGAACTCCACATTGCTGGGCGTCTCGATAAGGATGCCACTGGGCTTGTGCTTCTAACCAGCGATGGGAAATGGAGCCACCGGGTTACCTCGCCAAAGTTTTCATGTGAAAAGGTTTACCATGTTGTTCTAATCGATCCTATCGACCAAGAGGTTGTCGAGATTTTCGCTGAGGGCCTTTATCTAAGAGGCGAAGAAAAGCGCACGCTTCCAGCCAAGTTAGAGTTACTAGGCGAGCGAGAAGGACGACTCACCATCACTGAAGGGAAATACCACCAAGTGAAAAGAATGTTCGGAGCGATTGGCAACAAAGTACTTGGACTTAAGCGCGAGAATATTGGAGTCGTTACTTTGAGAGATCTGGAGCCAGGCGAGTATTACGAGCTCGACGACTCTCAGGTTCAAAGCTTTTTGAAGTAGGGGCTTCACCTGAGACAGGCTTCATGATAGCACTCTAGGCATGCCATCACTCCTATGTCTACTGAGCCTCCTTTGTATTAGCTCCATGCTCCACGGCCAAGTCATTATTGGGCAGGAAAAAACGGTGACGGGCCCGAGCCGTCGGACTGTGACTGGAAAGGTGAAGACACTCTTCTGGAAAGCCACGATTGATAACCAAATTGCTTTGGTGTCTATGGCCGACGTTGAAAGCTTCGGGATTCAGGAATACGCAGTCGATAATGTGGCTTACGTGCGCGAGCTCACAATTTCTCTCAAATCGCGTAACTTGGTGAGAATCTATCATGTTGAGCCGAGAAATTCACCGAGCGGCTACCTCAATGATGTGGTGGAAAACTTCACCGAGCGAGCGAGTGATGTGCAGGCAGTAGGGCTGGGTGATAAAGGGCAACGTTCCAATGCTGTGATCAAAAGTTATCCCGCCACAACCCATAAGGAGATGATCGAGTACCGTGTCAGTAAAAAGCAGACGATCGCCGACCTTTATGCACACTTAGAGCAAACCTTCATCGACTACCACGCCGCAGAGCTAGCGGAAGCCCAACGCCCACAAACTATCACTGAGGTGACTGTGGAAACGAGCGAGTAGATTGATCCAACAAGAAGGCCCAAGCGAGTCACCATAGCTTGGTTTTTTTTGTAAAATAGGATCTTAGCGAGCTATCGCTGCTAGCACGGCCTTCTGAGCGTGGAGCCGGTTTTCTGCTTGCTGGAAGATGGTGTCGGAGTGGAGCTCGAGGATTTGTTCTGTGATTTCCTTTTCGCGGTAGGCTGGCAGGCAGTGAAGGACGATGTGACCTTCAGCAGCATTGCTGAGTAGTTCAGCATTGACTTGATAGTCGCCAAAGAGAGCTTCTTTCTCAGCCTGCCCTTCTTGGCCCATCGAGAGCCAGACGTCAGTGTTGACAACATCAGCACCAGCAATCGCGGCTACAGGATCAGAGGTGAGTGTGACGTTTGGGGCATCGACCTTATCCATCCATTCTTGCGGGGGCATGCAGGATGCTGGGGCCGCAACCACAAGCTCGAAGCCTAAATATTTAGCTGCCCAGATCCATGAGCGCGACATGTTGTTGTCGCCATCACCGATGAAGACGACCTTTTTACCCACCCATGTGCCGAGCTTTTCTTTGACGGTGAGAAGGTCTGCTAGAATCTGGCAGGGATGTTCTTCGTCAGTCAGGGCATTGATGGTTGGGATATTTCCAAATTCAGAGAAATCGACGACATCTTGTTGGTCGAAGGTCCGGATGATACAACCATGGATCATCCGTCCAAGTACGCGGGCGGTGTCTTTGATCGGCTCGCCGCGGCCAAGTTGGATGTCATTGGACGATAGAAACATGATCGAGCCACCTAGCTCACGGACGCCGACCTCAAATGAGACGCGGGTACGGGTGGAGGACTTCGTGAAAATCATTGCCCAAGTCTGGCCGGCAAGTGGCTGAGCGGTATGGTTACCACGCTCAGCCTTGAGCTGGACTGCGGAATCTACCAGAGCCTCTATGCTTGCAGCATTGAGTTCTTCTATGGAAAGTAAATGTTTCATAACTGGAAATTGAGAAAAGCGGATGAAAACATGGAGCGACAGGTTTTGTCGATGATCAAATGTCAATGAGTGTGACAATTGTGATCGAATAGAATCAGCGTCATCTATTACTTGCTTTTGACTAAAGCTTGGCCGGCATCTTTCCATGCCATGATCCCTGAATCGAGGTGGTAGACATACTTGAAACCAAGATCACGCATGACCTTGAGCGCGCGCGAGCTACGAGCTCCACTACGGCAATGCAGCAAGTAAGGCTGAGTTTTATCGAGCTTCGAGACATTCGTCTTAAAGTCAGGAGCTGTAACATCAATCGACACGGCTCCTGAAATGTGGCCGTCCTTGAATTCGCTCTGGGTTCGCACATCCAGCACCACTGGAGGCGATTTCTTATCAAGGAGTGCTGCTGCTTGTTTAGCATTCACATTTTCAATTTTTGCCGATTCATTAGCAGTGAGGGCACCAGCACTGAGAAGTAAAATAAGTAGCGAGGATAGGATTTTCATCAGATAAACTAACCCTAGAATTGGCGGAAGTAAAAGCGAGAATTGGGAACATTTTTTCATCTAAGAGCATCGCTGAATAGTTAGTGGCGCGTTGATATTCCTCCTTGATTCGATCTCCACAAGCTCGTTGGACTAGTTGCGTACTTGCTCTTTTATCCTTTCCCCATTTTCCTTCGCTAAACAATATGTTCAACGATGGAGTCGACTAACAATCTACCTTCGCCGGTGAGGATCATGTTTCCATCAACGACTTTGGCCATCCCTTCATCGATGACACTCTGTGAGCGTTGCCGTTCACCATTGCTAAGTACATCGAGAGGTAGGCCGTCGGTGGTGCGGAGCTGTAGAGCTATCTGTTCTAGATGAAGATCTTCTTCAGTAAGGTGTTCGATCTCGGTTTGAGCGTGACCGATGTGGTTGATTTGCTTGATATAGTTCGCTGTGTCGGGAAGATTTTTCCAGCGTGTGTTGCCGACTGTAGAGACCGCTGATGGGCCGAGCCCTAGATAGTTGGCTCCCTTCCAATAAGAAAGGTTGTGGGTGGAGCGCGTTCCTTGCTTGGCGTAGTTAGATGTTTCGTAGTGCTCGAAACCAGCGGCAGTAAGCGTGTCGTGACCCGCTGTAAACATCTTTGCGTTGGTCTCCGGGTCGTCCTGATATTCACCAGCAGTGAGCTTGTCTATGAAGGCTGTGTCTTCCTCGTAGGTGAGGTTGTAGGCTGAAATATGATTTGGCTGTAAGCTGACCGCTGCGTCGAGCGTGTCTTGCCAAACTTCAAGAGTTTGGCCTGGAATGGAAAACATGAGGTCGATATTTACTTCCTTGATGCCGGCTTCACGTAGAATGGGTATCGCAGCCATTGCTTCTTGGCGATTATGCTCGCGTCCCAGAGTTTTCAGAACCCGATTGTCGAATGACTGGATTCCGAGCGAAATCCGTGTGATTCCTAGTTCTTTAAAGAGCCGAGCCTTGGTGAGGTCGAAGGTTGCTGGGTTGGCCTCGAAAGTGAGTTCCTTGAGGTCGCCCATGTCGAAAATTTTACGTAAACCACTGAATAATATTTTCAGATGAGTAGGGGAGAGCATCGATGGAGTGCCGCCACCGCAATAGAGTGTGGTTAGCTTGTTCTTGCCGAGCTTCTCTACGTGGTTTTTCCCTTCTAGCAAAATAGCGTCGATAAATGCACGCATGTCTGTGTTGCCCGGTGTGTGCTTGTAGAATGAGCAATACGGGCAGATGCGGTGGCAGAAGGGGATGTGAAGGTAAAGTTGCACGAGGAACTGTTTTGAGTGTTAGGTTATTACAGCCTAGGCCGATGTGCTCAATTGTTATGAGAAATCTGTCTAATCTGCGAAATCTGTGGTGAAAAATTGTTAGCTCTATGTTTAGGTGTCTTTATGCAGCAGCAAATCGATTTAGGGAAAGGAGTGCTAAAGGGAGTATCACGCTCCTTTTACCTGACCATTCGTTTTCTTCCAAGATTGATGAGGGAGCCTATTAGCCTCGGCTATTTGCTGGCGCGTGCTTCTGACACGATTGCTGACACTGAGCAAGTCCCAGCTGCGCTGCGTGAAACATGTTTGGCTAAATTTACCCTCGCGCTTAAAGACAAAGTGGTGCGATCCGAGCTGATCGAGCTGATTTCTAGTGGATTTGTCGGCTACCAGACGAATGCCAAAGAACGGCTGCTACTAGAGCGATTGGATGATGTTTTCCATTGGTATGACACGATTCGTGAGTGGGCGTGGGGTGCCATAGCTGTAGTCCTAGGCCATATCTGTACTGGCCAAATGAACGACATCCGACATTTTGCAGTCAATCATCAAGCCAGCCTTTCCAGTTCCAAGGATTTAGAAACTTATTGTTATCAAGTAGCTGGTTCAGTGGGAGAGTTTTGGTCTGAAGTTGGATACCAGTCGACCCATCGATTTTCTCGCCTTGAGCGTGCAGAGCTCGACGAGAAAGGTGGTGAATATGGAATTGGCCTTCAGTTAGTGAATATCTTGCGCGACCTGCCAGAGGATTTTGCCAATGGTCGCTGCTACCTCCCAGTCAGTGATTCGCGTGACAAAGAGCTTATCATGGAGTCAGCTAAGGAATGGCGCGCGAAGGCGCGGACGTATATTGACTCTGGCATCACCTATGCGAAATCGCTTCGCCAATGGCGCGCGCGTGTGGCCACTGTCTTGCCCGCGCTCATTGCCAGAGAAACTTTAGACCTGCTAGATCGTGCCAGCTGGGAAGATCTAGAGAGTGGGGTCAAGGTCGACCGTGCGACTGTGAAGCGCTGTTTTCGTAAAGCACTATTTTATTAGTGGCTCCAAGATCGGGTGGGTTTACACATAATTGTAGAAGTCCTCAAAATTTACAGAATGCACAGCTTGTGTGTTTGAGCATTTAGTCATGACCATGAAACTTCTCTACCGCGAAAAACACGAAAGTGCCATCTCTATAAAACGGGCTTACCAGGAATCTCTTCAATCGCACGAATCAGGACAAGCAAGTAATTGTGCTACCTATGATTTGACCGCACATCGTGCTGGAATTCTCAATTGGAGCGCAGCGACTCCCACCTCTATTACCGAAGCTCTTGATTCTGTGAATCCCAAGCAATTCTGAAATTCTGTATAAAATTGATTTCACCACAATCGGAAATCCTCAATCATCTGCCGATATATGCGTAGGTGGCGGACTATTACATCATCAATGGCGGATATATTTGAGAAATGGCGTAAGTTCGAGTTGCTATGCAAGGTGAAATGAGAATAATGCGCACCTGTAATTTTCATCTGAACAGAATATAATTTTATGAGTAAAAGTGATTTCGGCCTAATCGGCCTCGCAGTAATGGGCCAAAACCTAGTTCTCAATGTTGAGAGCCGTGGCTTCCAAGTTTCCGTCTTCAACCGCACGACATCCGTCACAGACGCATTCGTCGCAGCAAACCCGGGTAAAAACCTCGTGGGTGCACAGACTCTCGAAGATTTCGTTCAGAGTCTCGCAATCCCACGTAAGATCCAGATCATGGTGAAGGCCGGCGGTCCTGTTGACGCAGTGATTGAGTCACTCATCCCACTTCTAGATCAAGACGATATTATCATCGATGGTGGCAACACTCTCTACACGGACACTGAGCGCCGTGAGAAGTATCTCTCTGAAAAAGGATTCCGCTTCATCGGTGCTGGTGTTTCCGGCGGCGAAGAAGGAGCTCTCAAGGGCCCATCTATCATGCCTGGTGGCCCAGCTAGCACATGGGCAATCATGCAACCAATCTTCGAGGCCATCTCCGCTAAGGTAGACGGCACTCCTTGTGTGACTCACATCGGTGAAGGTGGCGCAGGTCACTTCGTAAAGATGGTGCACAATGGTATAGAGTACGGCGACATGCAGCTTATCTGTGAAGCCTACAACATATTCAAAGCAGCTGGCTTCTCTAACGAAGAGCAAGCAGCAATCTTTGCTGACTGGAATGAAGGCGACCTCGAGTCCTACCTCATCGAGATCACAGCAAACATATTTAAGCAAAAGGACGCCGAGACTGGCAAAGACATCGTTGACCTCATCGTCGACAAGGCTGGTCAAAAAGGCACTGGACGCTGGACAGTAATGGGCTCAGTCGAACAGGCAGTACCATTCTCAACAATCGCAGGTTCTGTTGAAGCGCGCATCCTTTCCTCTATGCGCGATCAACGTAAGGTGGCATCTGGTATCCTTCAGGGACCAGACAACTGGAACTTCGACCTCGGCTCACTCAGCAAGGAAGATCTAGTGAAGAAAGTGCGCAACGCACTCTACGCATCGAAGATCGTTTCTTACGCACAAGGCCTCGACCTTATTGCTAAGGTTGGCAAAGAGAAGAACTGGGGTCTCAACCTCGGTGCTATCGCCCGCATTTGGCGTGGTGGTTGTATCATCCGTGCTCGCTTCCTCAACCATATCACTGAAGCGTACGAGACTGACGCAAACCTCACTAACCTGATGCTTGCTCCATTCTTCACTAAGGTTCTTAACTCCGGTCAGCAAGACTGGCGTGAAGTAGTGGCGCTAGCGGCGACTAACGGAATCCCAGTTCCATCATTCGGTGGCTCACTCAGCTACTACGATGCGTACCGTGCTGAGCGCGTACC
>JBLHPP010000132.1:0-7086 GCA_047624385.1 Crocinitomicaceae bacterium | reverse complement strand
CGGCACCACGGATCTTAGCACAGTCGGCCGCGCCACGCTTCCTCAGTGATCCTGCGATGATTTTAGAGTAATTCCATTCTGTTGATCGTCTCATTTGAAGTGCAGTGCGGTATAACTATGAAAGCTAATCGTAGCCCTCATTCGCCGGGAAACATAAGCGGGTATCGAGCAGAAATAGAAAGTAGGTGTGGGGCTACAGGGTCAGTAGGTGGGTTGGTATTCCCAGATGAGCGGATTTTAAGGTAAAAAACCAAGCTTTCACCCACTATTCGGACAAGACAATGCTGCTACTATCTTTGCCATGAGCAACATTTTCTCAGGAACAATTCCTGCACTGATGACCCCTTGTGATGCCGAGGGTAATCCAAATTTTGAGGCACTAGTTGCCACCGCTAAAGAACTGATCGAAGCCGGCATGGACTCGGTGGTTTACTGTGGCTCGATGGGTGACTGGCCACTCCTCACCGATGCACAACGCCAAACTGGAGTAAAGGCACTTGTCGACGCTGGTATCAGAACCATCGTGGGCACTGGCGCACAAAACACACGGATCGCTGCGGAGCATGCCACCCACGCTCGTGAAGTCGGAGCTCACGGCCTGATGGTTATTCCACGCGTGCTTTCCCGCACACTTTCCCCAGCAGCCCAGCACAACCACTTCACTGCAATTCTCGAAGCTGGCGGGCCTGACCTTCCAGCGGTGATCTACAACTCACCTCACTATGGATTTGAGACGAAAGCAGATCTCTTCTTCAAGTTGAACGCGAAATACCCACAGTTGATCGGATTCAAAGAATTCGGCGGTGCAGCAGCCCTCACATACGCTGCTGAGCACATCACGACTGGCAACGACAATCTCACACTGATGGTGGGTGTTGACACGCAAGCTTTCCACGGTTTCGTCAACTGCGGAGCTATCGGCGCAATCACTGGTGTGGGCACAGCGATGCCGAAAGAAGTTCTAAGAATGGTAGAGCTCTGCAAACTTTCAGCTACTGGTGATGCTAAAGCTCGCGTCCTAGCGCTACAACTGGGTGAAGCAATGAACACCCTCTGCACCTTCGACGAAGGCACTGACCTCGTGCTCTACTACAAGCGCCTTATGGTTCTTGAAGGTAACAGCGCATACGAACACCAGATCTATGCTGACGACAAGCTTAGCCCATCTCAAAAAGCCCACCTCGATATCCAGCACACCTTATTCCGCAATTGGTGGAATTCCTGGGAAGGAAAATAGGCATAGTCGGAAACCCTCTTAAAAAAATCTATAAAAAAGGCGGCATGATATCATGCCGCCTTTTTGATTTTTATGATTGAGGCCAACGAGCCTCAAATTGGGATTAGACCTCGCTGCGTTGAATCGCCAGCGGATTTCCGTCCTTGAGCTCATCTGGTAGCAGAGACTGTGGAGAGTCTTGCCAGCAAACAGCACGGGTGAAACGGTAAATAGCCATCGTGCCAACTGAGGTGCTACGCCCATCAGAGGTAGCTGGGAATGGACCTCCGTGGACCATGCTAGCACAAACTTCCACGCCAGTAGGGAAACCGTTGAAGGCAATACGGCCAGCACGATCTTCCATAAGCTGGGTCAACTCTTGCTGCTCTGCGAGTTCTGCATCTGTGCCGTGAATGCTTGCGGTAAGCTGACCTTCGAGGGCCTGGAAAGCTTTGATTAATTCGCAATCATCCTTATAGGTAACAATAAGGCTGGCTGGACCAAACACCTCATCGGTCAGTGACTCAGTGGATAGAAGTGTCTGGATGTCCGTCTGGAAAAGGGCTGCCACTGCTTGGTTTGATCCTTTGCCAGCTGTTGCTTTAGCGAGTTGCTTGACTGATGGATTATTTTCTAAAGCTTCTAGGCCGCTGCAGTATGCATCGCAGATGCCACCATTGAGCATAGCGCTACTGGAACCTGCGCTGACTAGCTTAGCAGTCTCGGCAGCGATGGATTCGGCGTGGTCTTGGTGGATGAAGATCAATCCTGGATTAGTACAGAACTGGCCAACTCCCAGAGTCATGGAACCGTATAAACCTTGCGCGAGTTGTGAACCACGCTCTTGCGCAGCACCGGGTAAAATAACCACCGGGTTGATGGCACTCATTTCAGCATAAACCGGAATCGGTTGCTCACGGGTTGCTGCAAGATCCATCAGGGCGCGCCCGCCACCGTATGAACCGGTAAAGCCTACAGCCTTGATGGATGGGTGCTTAACTAGCGCCTGACCAATCGTGCGACCACTACCATAAACGAGTGAGAACACCCCTTCAGGTAATCCGCAATCAGCGACCGCTTTCTGCACTGCAAGACCAACGATCTCTGCTGTGCCACAATGGGATGAATGTGCTTTCACAATAACTGGACAACCTGCGGCCAATGCAGAAGCTGTGTCTCCACCAGCGGTGGAAAAAGCGAGAGGGAAGTTTGACGCAGCAAAAACTGCGACTGGACCGAGCGGGCGAAGCATGCTTCGGGTGTCAACTTTCGGCAACGGTTTGCGGTCCGGCTGAGCACGATCAATCCGTGCATCTACCCAAGATCCTTCATCGAGCATCTTGGCAAACATCCGGAGCTGGCCACATGTGCGTCCAGCTTCACCGCGGACACGCATTTCAGGAAGACCAGTTTCCAATGGCATACGAGCGACCAAATCTTCAATGACTGCTTCAATATTATCCGCTATGGCGCTCAAAAATTTAGCTTTATTTTTACCGCTATTATTGCGGTAGGTATGAAATGCCTCACTGGCAAGACCCACTGCTTTTTCTAGATCATCGCTTGTGGCGGAGATGTAAGTGGGTTCGAGGGTTTCGTTGGTGCTTGGGTTGATGCTCATACTCGTAGCCTGGTTTCCCTGGCCACGACTGGCGCCGATGATTGATGTTCCTTGGAGTGTCATGATAATGGTATTAGAAATTTGTGTCCGCACAATATGCACCCAATTTTAAAGAGGTTCAAGCCCGCTATGCATAGAAATACAGCGTGCCAACCAAAAGGCCATGTATATCTTGTGAATTGGCTCGATTATTCAGAGTTCGACACTTCTATCGATGAAAAAACTACCAGAAATCGACCGCGTGAGGGCGACCTCGTTTGACATCGCTCAGTGGCAGGCTCGACTCTCGCGAGCGTGGCCAATAAATCTGGAAATAAAGGATGATGGACTTCTTTAGGGCACCTCCGGCAACTAGCGTTGGTGGTGCTGGAAAGAATTTCAAGCGAGGCTAGGCGTGATGAGTGAGCGGATTTTTATCCGTGAACAAAGAATAACGCAGCCATGCGCAGAAAGGCTTTCCAGCCCGAAGGGGGCCTATCTTCAAAAACGAGCTACGCTCGCAAATTTAAAGAATTAATAACTCACACACCGACAGCTGGTGTTGCCGGAGGTGCCCTTTAGTCTCGATTTCCTTTGGGCTTTGCTTTCTTAGACTTCTCTTTTTTTGTTTTTTTTGCGCCGGTTTCAAGCGGGACGGGTTTAAAATGAAGGTGTATTGATTTGATCGCAGCATCGCGTTCTCCGACTGAAATGGTGCCGGATCCATCGGTGTCAAACGCTGTGATGATTTTTGCTACCATAGCGTCATCATTCTCCCCAACCCGCTTTCCAGGGACTCTCCCCCTCAGAGCCTCGCGGGCTTGTGTTATTTCCTCCTTGGACACTGACTCCGTGTTATCCTGATCAAAATATTGCATTAATTCGGCGCGCAAACGCCTGATCTTCGAGACCCGTTCTTCCCTTAATGATTCAACGGTCAGGGACCGCGTGCGGAACAAACCGTCCTCCTTAGCCTGCTGGAGTGCTGCTAACAATTCGTCATATTTTAGAGCTTTGTTGAGATCACCATCGTGATCGTCCAGAAGGTTTGCCGCTATATACTCGAGATCCAGGTTATGTTCCAAGGGAGCATCGGAGGGTTCTCCCGTCGCCTTCCCCACTGAAGTTAAAGGAATGGGCCGGAAGTAATCTTCAATAATTTGCATTGCCCTGTTTCGCTCGTCGGTGGAGAGGGTTTCATTTTCGTCGTAATCAAACGAAGAGATCAGTTCGTACGAAATGTCTGGTTCTTTTCCGATGCCTCTCAACAATTCACTTGCGCGCTTTTTTTCGGCGAGAGAAAGTCGCCAGTCATTATTTTGATCGACCTGCTTAATGCTCCTTTCCTGGAGCTTAGCAAATTCCTCAGGTGTTTTTGTATAATAGGCCTCAATAAAGCTCAAAGCCTCGTTCCTTTCTCGTGTCGATAGAGCTTTGGAGCCGTCCTGATTAAAAGCCCGGAAGAACGTTTCGATCATCTCGGTGTTCTTACTACCCACCTCTGTTCCTTTGATGTCTCCACGCAGCGCATCCGTAATCCTCTGCTTTTCTTCACGGGAAATCTTTCGGTTACCATCTTGGTCAGACCAATCTAGCGCGGCTTGTCGGGCCTCCGCGATGCTCTCCGCATACAGCTCCTTCTGTGTTTTAGGTTCTTTCGTGTCATTATCAACAGATGCTGAGACGTATGTGTCGATTTCTTCCGAAGGAGGCTGCGCTGTTGTCTTATTGGGTGAGTCGAGTTCGAATATTTTCCCTAGTGACCGTGTTAAATCTTTCAACTCGTATGCTGAAAGAGAACCGTTATTATCTAGATCGAAGTGAACCACCATCGCATTCATGCGTGGATCTGCCTGGACTGCTAGGCTCCAGAGAAATGTTGTTATAAATATTAAAGAGCTTTTCATCTAATTGTGTATTTTTAACTCGGGAAGTTTTTCTCTTAACAAGGCTACCGATTCTGGGGTTATTTGAGTGCCTTCTATATAGAGGCTTTGGAGTGATTGAAGCGATTCGATAATTTCTCGGCTTGAGTCCGTGATCTCCGCACATTGGCTCAGGGAAAGAAGCTGGAGGGTTTCATGGTTTGCGAGATGGGCCAGACCACTATCTGATATGGAGCATGCATTGAGCTGGAGCCTCGTAAGGCTAGCCATCTGGCCGATCAGCGGAAGAGAATGGTCTGAAATAGCAGACTGGTTAAGATTTAACCAAAGGATGCGATTCGCGTGTGAGCTGATTTCATCAAACTCTCCATCGGTAGCGCTGGAGGAATGCACCATGAAATAATCTGAGCTTTCAGCGATTGAGAGAATCTCGATTTTTCTGTCGTTGACGGGTACCGGCTCATTCGGTGGTGGAGTCATTGGTAGATCAGTTATTTTTTCAGGTCCTTCAGATACATGGGACGCGAAAGGGTAGATTTCTGGCACCAGCTGCGGCTCCGGGGTTTTCGCCACTGGCGTGGTTTCAGTAGGTGTCGCTGCTCTGGGTTTCGGCTCTTTCTTACCATCCTTAGGAGGTGATTTAAAATACGGGATCATTACCCCTAGTAGTAAGACCGCCGTCAAAGCGGCCAGTCGGTAGAATACGAGTCGTTTTCTTTTTTCGGTGTTCTCTCCTTCGGCTTGCTCCGCTAGATCGTGTTCGTCCTTAGACCTCTTAGACCTCTTAGATGTCTTTCGTTTCTTGGATGTCTTGCGTGTCTTAGATGTTTTGGAGTCCGCCTTGCTTACTTTTTGTTTCTTCTTGCTGCTTTCTGTCGATGGTGAAGTTCCGATAATAAATTTGTGATCGCATGAAGGGCATTGACCCTTTCGCCCATTCATCTCGTGGGATACTTGCACACTGCGGTCACAGATGGGACATGTGGCGCGAATGGTTTCCTCTTTTGCCTTCTTCACTTCGCTGCGTTCGATCATGAACTTGTGGCTACAATCCGGGCACTTTCCTTTGCGCCCGACGTGTCGCGACTCAACTTTGGTTTGTTTGCCACATTCAGGGCAAATAATAGCCATCATAGGATTGGTGTCGTTCATTATCTTAATATTGCTAGAAATTTGCTGGAGAAATGGTGAAGCGGGAGGCTGAGGATGTTACATCAGCCGAGAGTGACGGCTAAGCAGTGGGCTGGCAAGTGAGGAAAGTGAAAAATTGAACGCACCGGAAATCGCCAATCTGTTGCGTAAAATACGGATGCCTGCCCCAGCCTGAGCCTTGGCCAAAATTGATTAGACGCACAATATTTGCCCAATGTGAAGCTCACTCCACGTAGCGCGACCGTCTCGGTCGCTCAAAATAACCCCAGCAAAGCTGCTGACTCACTGCGCTCAGACCTCCACTAGCGCACTTCCGCCCGCCATTAGCTCAAATTGGCTGTCTAGTAGTGGTCTAGTAGTGCGCAAGACACAAAGTGAGACATCGACACTTCCGGCAACCTGCCACCTCTGATGAGCAAAACTATTCATCTGGTTCGCTTTCGTTAAATTTTTAGATTTCGATAGTAACTGATATTTTTGACACGATATCAGATGGTGAGTATTTAGTGGAAGTCAGGAGATCTTTAGTGAAAATTGAACCTGATTTTTAAGTCGACGGATTACCCGCACTCATTTATACATATGCGATGAAGACTCGAACACTACCCCGATATAAGAGCGCCTTAGTTCAGACAAATATCGCTGAAGGGTCCGAAGAATAAACTGTTAGCCTAGAAACATGATAATCGAAGCTCCAGACGAGCGTCAAAAACATAGAGCTCTGGTTGAGAGATATGCTCAGCTGTATGTAAACCAGCAGGTGCCTCATGCAGTTTTGAAACCATTACGCCGTGAGATTAAGGATTCGATATTATTTGATCTAATTTCAGGCATGATTACGATTCGAGCAAATGAGATCTACAGGCTCATGAAAAGTCGCTATAAGTGGTATGGCGTTATACTGACATTGATTGGAGCCATCGGTCTGAGTATGATGTTTTTTGGTAATCTCTACATCATAGCTTTAGGCCCTTTACTCCTTGGGCCATATTATTTATTCAAGGGGTTCTCAAACTATGAGTTGGGGGAACTAAATGGCTAACACATCACCGAATCGCGGATCAGCTACGAGAGCGATCTGATTTATGACAATTTTAACATCAACCCAAAGCTTAAAGTGCACTGAGGATCCACGATCCGTGTGCTTTACGTTGTGCGCCGTGCCAAGCGGGGCGTTTCTTATCAGGTGAAAGTCCTGTTATTATAAATCCTAGCCAGAAATAATTACCGAG
>JBLHPP010000131.1:0-7100 GCA_047624385.1 Crocinitomicaceae bacterium | reverse complement strand
TCCAGCTTTTAGATTCACGCTGAAGGTGAACATCTGACCTTCGGGCCCCTGAGTGATTGAAGTGCTTGTGGGGGTCAGTTGATTGGATTCCTGGCCACTTAATGAAGTGAGCAGCCAGAAACTGCTGATTACGACGATAGATGTGAAGAGTTTTCGGAGTGTCATGGCGTCGTGCTTTTAGTTGATCGCGATACCACTGAGAACTGCGCCGCTGAGTCGCTTGTCTTCGTTTTCGTTTGTATGCTCACGGACGTTGGCGACAATGGAGTTGCCATCGCTGGATACATAAAATGTAAGGCCTAAGGCGGAGACAGTGTTCCCTGTTTGGATATAAGAATCGCTGAAGCTCTCGGGCTCGCCGGTGGGACCCTGTAGTTGGACGTCGGTGGCGAAACTTGTAGTTCCACCGATCGTGGTTTCAGTCACTGAAACGATGCCTTCATTCTCAACGGAGCTTGTCGATCCGGACACGGTTCCATCTTCGTTGAAGGTTAGGGTGACCACACCGTTCCGAGCATTGGTGAGTAGGCTGGTGGTATTGCTGTTGAGTTGAGTTTCCAGTGTGACGCCAAACTCAATGAGCTTGTAGGTGCGCCCCGCGACGGAGGTGGTGGTCGTTTGCTCGCGTAGTGCATCGAGCTGCACTGCTTGTTCGTTAATGGCAACGGTGAGTTCGGCGACGGAGGTGGTCGCTGTCTCGAGCAGCACTGCTTGTTCATTAATGACTCGGATGAGTTCGCCGATGGTGTCGTTCATGTCAGTCGCTGTGGCGGGTGTGCCGGCTTCGAAAACGGTGATGCTCTCGGTGTCGACTGCAGGTGGTGTCGGTTCGGCGCAAAGGGTGGTGAGAGATGCAACGGCAGTAAGAATGCAAAGGCGGAATTGGATCATGATTTTTGTTTTGGTTAGGCTGAAAATGGAGCCATGTTATTACCTTAGTGGTGTGTCTTATCTATGTGATAAGTGAATGTTTTAGGGAGGTTTTCCTAGCTTGAACAGCATAAATTTCTAGTAGTCAAAGTATTGCTGCTGAACTTTATCTAAGAGCAACTTTGCAGCTTTGATATCTGGGATTGCTTTGGCGGCACCTCTGCCACCCCACTCGATACCAACCCAGGATCTGAAACCTGTATCTAGCACGATTTTCATCGCCTTGGCGAAGTCAGTTTCAATGACATTGCCGTTCTTATCGAAATTAATACATTTAGCACTCACACCTTTGGCAAATGGCATCAGATCAGCGATGCCTTGGTAACGATCGTACTTGCCAAAATTACCGAAGTCCGGCAGTGCTCCACAATTATCCATCTTCACGTCAGCTAGCACCTTTGAGAGCCACTGGCCATTGGATGATAGGCCACCGTGGTTCTCGACCACGACATTGATACCGAAGTCTGAGGCAAAGGTGGACAGAGCACGCAAGCCCTCAGTGGCCTGCTTCGCTTGTTCTTGCTCTGTACCAGTACCGTGAGCATTAACTCTGATGGTGTGACAACCAATGAATTGAGCCGCTTCTACCCATTTTTTATGATTTTCTACTGTCTGAGTGCGTTCTGCTAGAGTCTCCGCACCAATTGAGCCTTCACCATCTACCATGATGAGAACGTTAGTGACACCTTCGACTGCGCTATTTTGTTTTAGTTGCTTGAGGAAGGACTTGTCTTTGGCTTTGTCTTTAAAGAAGCCTGAAACATATTCGACAGCGGAAATGCCAAATGTCTTTTTGCTGAAACTCGCAAAGTCTTCGTTCTTAAGTCGTCCGCTTCTGAATTCATCTCGTAATGACCATTGAGCTAATGAAATAGGACAGGGGATCCTGGCTCCTGAGTCAGCTGATGTTTCTTGTCCGTTTTCTTTGGCTTCAGCAAAGGCTTGTGGCACTGTGATGCCTGCCGTTAGGGCAGCCAGTCCTGATCCGATAAAATTTCTACGTTGCATAGTTGTGTGTGTTATTTTTTGTTAGTAATTGCAACCTTGTGTGTCAAGGTGGTTTGGGATTTTGAGTTAGTTTTCGCGTGGCGGTAACTCCCTATTTTCTCGTCGCGTGATGCTCTTGATAGCCTCCCTCAAAAAGCAGTCAGTAACAATTTTGATGAAATCAATCACCCCTCATTTTGAGCGTTTTTAAATACGCAATAATGTCTCTCATTTCACTCTTAGTGAGCAGAGGTTTCATATCTGGCATTGCCGACACTTTCGCATCTCCGTAACCTTGGACGACGAAAGCGCTAGGCTCAATGAGTGAACGTAGAAGATATTCACCTGTCGCTCTTTCCTGCTTACCTATTCTGGATAGATTTGGTCCGACTTTCTTAATTCTGCTCCATCCAAAATGGTGACAAGTAATGCACATTCCCTTACCACTATTTACCAGATCTTTACCTAGCCAAACCTCACCGCCTGCTAAGGTATGACGGTAAACTCCTAGAGTATCTTCCTTAGGGTAGCTATTGTTATTCTTGAGTAAAGCTTGCTTAGCTTCCTTTTCGGTGCGGTTTTCTAAGGCGGTGATAAGATCTAACACACTGACATCCTCATGACTCTTTGTTGATAGTTTTTTTGCCCCCAATAGTATCGCCTTCAGAGAGGCTGGGTCTTTGAGCTTTCCTAAAACTGCATAAACACCTCTCAGGTTAGCTCCTGATTCAACGCGCTTGAGACTATATTCTAAAGCTTTCTCAGGTGACAATTCGAACATCTCCGATAGGGCGGTCTCCACAAAGGCACTTTCTTTTTCATCAAGAAACTGCTCTCTTACTTTTCCACGGATCACTTTATCATTGATTGCCTGATAGTATTTTAGGCGGTCTAAAACAGCATTTTTTTGATCGAGTGCGAGAGCTGCCAAGCGGCTATTATCAACTTCCAATCCATATTGTGACGCTAAAGTCACGAGATGAAAATCTAAGTCCTTGTGTGTCTCCTTGCCCATCTTAGCTAAAATTGGTAACACTAAGGCCTTAGTTTTAGCACGCTCCTTTGAGGTGCTACGAATGAGGCCGACGACAGGGTCAACCGGTTGAATGGTCTTCTGCTCTTCCCAACGGGTCAATTCATAGAGGCAGATAAGACGCACCTTCATTGGTAACTCGCTATTAAGGGCCATCGCTTGAATACGTTTAGCAGAGGCCAGATCACCTATACGGAAGTTAGCTTGGATGACTCTCGATATGATTTGCTCGATTGCAGTGGTCGAACCCTGAGCATAGACTTTAGCGTATTCAGCTAATGCGGGAATGGCCTTCTCTATGTTATGACGTGTGATTCCCCTCACGGCAGCTTGCTGCACCAGCTCAGATGGGTCATTTAAGTAGATGGCGCACCTAGCATCTTCTATCCTCAATAAGGCTAGCAGAGCATGCATACGCAATGTTTCGTCACTGTCTTTAGCGATACTTAATAAGGACTCAATATCTCCAGCGTAGTGCATTCCTGTAACAATTGCATTTCTCAAAAATGGGTCTTGTTCCTTATTTTTACTGGCAAGCTGGCTCAATACTGGCTGACTCTTTTTGCCTCCACATTTTCCTAACGCTGGGGCTAAAAAAGAAATGACGCGCGGTGAAGGATGACCAGCTATAGCCAATAATTTATCGTAAGATTTAGGATCAGATGTCTCACCAATGACCTTCACCGCTTGGCTGACAACTTCATCCTGACTGTCTTTTAGTAAACTCCATAACGCTTCATTGACGGCAACATTCTTTCTACTCAGTTGACCTAGACCCCAGATTGCATGAAGACGAGTCAGTAATGATTGCTCAGGGTTATGAGCTATCTTGGCTAGCGACTCCATATCACCACGGCGAACCATCTCGAATTGAGCCTTTAAGCGAACGCGACGATCAACATGCCCTAGCAGGGAGATAAGATTCTCTAACTTGTATCCTTTAGCATCTGCAGAGAGAAACTTTGAAGCCTCTATGACGCTCTCTTTCTTTCTGGCCTGCTCATCTACCACCGTATAAATATTTCCTTTTCCTTGCCCTTTGGGAGTATTATTTGTCGTGACATAGTCTGCTATATACAGAGCTCCATCAGGAGAAAGCTCTGCATCCACAAGATAGCCACCTTCCCAAATAGGGTGCAATCTAGTTGCCTTCACCCCAGCTCCATCCCGATCAGTTCTGAACGAATACACACCGCGAGTGCACGCTGTAAAAATAAAGCTATCTTTATACTTCTCCCCTAGACTCTCACCCGAATTAAACAATAGTCCAGCCGAACCTCCATCGATATGAAGTAATGAGGGGATACAAAAGCTCGGCTGTCCCTTGAATTGAGGGCGCCAAGTCCCTTCATTGATCCATGGATCATCGTATCTAGGACCCTTACGTTCATTTATCTTCAATGCTCGCCTGAACTGAGTAAGGTTTTCGTAACCGGAACTCCAACCGTAATGACCGCCTTCTACCAAATAGCATAAACGTGAGCGATCACCATTACCTCGATTATTATCAACCGTGTAGAGGTTTCCGTATTGATCAAACTCCAAATCTTGAGGATTTCTATTTCCAGTTGTGTAGAGCTCTAAATTAGTGCCATCTGGTTCGCAGCGAAAAACAGCTCCCTCTGATGCAGAATAAAATTTCTTACCCTCTTTACTAACAATGTCATAACCCCTGTCGCCATTTGAAAAATAGAGTCTTCCGTCACCTCCCCATGCTAAACCATGTAAATCATGACCGCTGACACCCATACGAAGCCCAAAACCTGAGACCAGCTTCTCACGATGCTCCGCTACTCCATCACCGTCCTTATCCTTAAGCTTCCACACATGAGGGATGTTCGTGTAGTAGAGATAATTATCCTTATCAAATAGAATACTTGAACCGATGCCATCAAGTGCATCATTGAAACCACTCGCAAATTCAGTCACTTTCTCACAAACACCATCGCCATCCTCGTCATGAAGTTTGATAACCCGATCTGAGAATTCGGTAAAATGACCGGGTTTGAATTTACCAGCCTTAGTCCACTTCGTGAACAAGGCTAACTTATCGGTGAGGTTCATGATACGGACTTCATCCTCCATCCAGTAATTGTGCTGACGAGTGTCCTCTACACCCCGCTGAAATCTCCAGACTTCGGCCAAGTAAACTTGATTTTTGCTATCTATCGCCAATGATAGCGGGTTATTAATGAGTGAACTATCTGCAAATGATTTAACCTTGAAATTCTCGGGAACTTTGAATTTTTCAGCTAATGTCTGATTCGCTGGCTTCGGCTTCACCTGAGTATTCTTCTTGGAATGAATCTCTTTGATCTTCACATTCCGATACCATACTCTCTTCGCTTCATCTTGAAAACTTATGTAGCCCGTGAGTGGCCTGTTTCTCATTTCGGTTCTACTAAGATCCAAATCCTGAATATGCTCCCCATTAAGAATCACCTTGAGTTGGCTCCCCACTAGAGTGATCGTGTATCGATTCCACTCACCGGCTGGTTTCATCATGTTCTTAGACGGACCCTTGGTTCTAATCACCCCACCACCATCGTGATGGCCAACATTCTTCTTGCCATGCGTGTCTAGAATTTGCAGCTCAAAGCCGCTTTCCACATGGTTTTTGGTATCACCAATTCTCATGAATACTCCAGAATTACCCCTCTTGTTAAACTTAAACTCTAGGTCCAATATGAAATCACCATATTTTTTCTTCGTTCTTAGGTAGTCATCATAGCGTGTCCAGCCACTCTCTCCAACACGTGGCTTAAGAGTAATCACATTACCCTCCTCAACCACCCAATTCCCATTGGTCTCCCATCCTGTCAGATCCTTACCATTGAACATCGGTTCAAAATCATCAATAGCAGCCCCGTGAGAGGGATTTGTTAATACTTGGATGACAAATATTAGGTAAAATAGCGATTTTTTCATAGTGTTTTATACATTGATATCTAGATCAATGGTCAATAAATTAGGAGTACGTGAATGACAAACCAATCTTTCGCTTTGACGAAAGACCTCGCATAATGATCAAGAAAGAACACTCGGGTCGATTACTCATTCCCAATGGATAATCAACACACTACAGAAGGGGTGAATTAAAAAACATATCTAATTCTCAGCATCTCAGGTCTGAAAGCCTTTGCTATTTGGGTGCAGCCAGAAATTCTCTTGGTCCTTGGCCGTAGGCGTCATTGAAGACACGGAAGAACTGCGCGTAGCTGCCGAATCCGGCGGCATAGGATGCTTCTGTGATGTTTGACTGACGGTGGCTGTGATACGCTTTCCAGAAGCGACCCAGCTTCATGGAGTTTCGATACTGACCTAATGTAACACCGATTTGTTTGTGGAAGATTCGGCTTAGGTAGGCCGTGCTGACTCCGCAAATGGCTGCAAGCTGATCCATCCCCGGAGTGGTGATATTCCCGTCCTCAAGCACAGCCAGAGCGCTGAGCACCGCTGGATGGATTTGTGCTTCGTCCCGCTGGTTGACGAATTCCCCTTGGTTGCGCCAGCAGAGTAAGAGCAGTAGCCGAAGGCCGGCGTTGAGCCAGTCCGGATCCTTATGTTTGAACCTGAAGTTAGTATTGACTCCGAACCCCGCTTCGCGGTTCAGGATGCCTGGGTCGATGGAGTCCTCCATGAGGGATTCCATGGTTCTTCGGATTGACTTGAATGCCTTCGGTTTTAAGGCGGTACTAAGCACCTCGGTTTCCGCCACTTCGGGATTTTTCAGGCTGTTGTAGCGATCTCCTTGACGGCAGGCCTGCTCGATTAACTCCGGTTTGAATACCGCGACAAAGAATTGGGCGTCGTCGGAGTGTTTCACCATCTGGTGCTTCTGCCAGGGGAATAGCCAGAGCAGTGTCCCCGCATGAAATGTGTAGCGTTTTGAATCGAGTACATAGACGATCGAGCCACGCACAATCAGGTTCACCTCCAGTTCATGGTGTTGGTGAGGACTCAGGATTGGGGGGGTATATGCTGAGTCGGAGAGATAGATGAAGCCATCGTACTTTGGTGAAATATGGAGATCTTCGAACACTGATGTCATTTTATGCAAACTATTGGTCGTATGGCGAGAAGACAATCTCAGGATTTATGAGTTACCTTCAACTTTCTAAGGACAAGCATCGAATAGGCTCTCCCCCCC
>JBLHPP010000130.1:0-7206 GCA_047624385.1 Crocinitomicaceae bacterium | reverse complement strand
TGATGGTGCTGTTAGTGTGTAAATAAATTCAAACAACTATTACGATGGCAATTTTAGAAATAAACGACGCGTCTGTTAGCTTTGGGCCAGTTTCAAACCGTTTTGATGTGCTCAAAGATCTCAACCTTAAGGTCGAGGAAAATGAATTTGTGGCTGTGATTGGGTTTTCTGGCGCAGGGAAATCGACGCTAATGTCACTGCTCGCTGGCCTACAGAAGCAAACAACTGGTGAGGTATTATTTAAACAAAAACCAATAGTAGGACCTGGGCCAGATTTGGGAATGATGTTCCAAAACTACTCGCTGCTGCCGTGGTTGAGTGTGTTGGATAACGTGAAGTTAGCTATCAATGCGGTTGAACCAAAGCTTAGTAAATCCGAGCTCGATGAAAAAGCTCATCATTATGTCAAGATGGTGAAGTTGGATCATGCGGCGGATAAAAAACCTCAAGAGCTCTCAGGAGGCATGCGCCAGCGCGCATCACTAGCGCGCACCTTGTCGCTTGATCCAGAGGTTCTATTGCTGGATGAACCTTTGTCAGCTCTTGATGCTCTAACGCGCTCTGAACTGCAGGATCAAATACTTAATATTTGGGAAAAAGATAAGAGGACAGTGGTCATGATCACCAATGATGTCGATGAAGCTGTTCTGATGGCGGACCGGATAGTCCCGCTGACGATGGGACCTGGAGCCACTCTTTCCGCTGAATTTACGGTCAACATGGAGAGACCTCGTAACCGTCAGACGCTCAATGATCATCCTGAATTTATGCGCTTAAAATCTGAGATAACTAGCTTCATGATGGGACTCAATCAGGAAAGTAAAAAGCTCACGGGCAATATCGTTCCGATGCCAAAGGTGACACCTAAAAACTTCTCTCCGATAGTGATGTCACCAACATTCAAACAGAATAGCGTGTCTGTTAAAAACTCAAACAACGTAGCGTAATTATGGCTGAATATTCAAAATTCGTCGAGATATCAAACCTAGTCAAAGAGTACCCGAATCCCTACGGCGATCCATTTCGTGTGGTTGAGGACTTTAACCTTAACATCAAGGAAGGGGAGTTCATTTCACTCATTGGTCATTCAGGTTGTGGTAAATCGACCGTACTCACAATGCTAGCTGGGCTGAATGAAATCTCCGGTGGCGGTATCATTCTTGGGAACAAGGAAATCGACGGGCCTGGCCCAGATCGAGCTGTTGTTTTCCAGTCTCCGTGCTTGATGCCATGGCTTACCGCTTTTGGTAACGTCATGCTCGGTGTGAAGAATGTATACCCACACGTGGATAAGGCCACTCAGAAGCAAATTGTCGAGCATTCGCTCTCAGTTGTCGGGCTTGCTGATGCCATGAAGAAATACCCCAAGGAACTCTCTGGCGGTATGCAACAGCGAGTGGGCATTGCCCGTGCTATTGCTCTTCAGCCAAAGGTTCTTTTGTTAGATGAGCCTTTCGGAAGGCTTGACTCATTGACAAGAATGGAACTCCAGGACGTCATTATTGAAGTGCTTGAGCGTGAAAAGCTCACGGCTATGATTGTCACCCACGATGTTGATGAAGCCATTTTCATGGCCGATCGTTGCGTGATGATGTCTAATGGTCCTCGTGCTGGGCTCGGTGAAATCCTCGAAATCGACTTCCCTCGACCACGCAACCGGCATGAAATATTCAATGATCCTAAATTTTTCAGTTATCGTGAGCACCTACTAGCATTTCTAGAGCAACGCTCACATATCAAAGGTGACACACGTGTGTTTAGCGGCGGCGACACGATGGGCTATCTTAGAAAAGAGGAGATCAGAGATCTTGCTGATAGTCATATGGGAGTAGTCGCCTAAATAAGGCGTTAGCGTCGTGAAGGATAGGCGAAATCGGTTCTATTTGGAGTAGCTCTATTTTCTGCAAGTGCCGTAAATACACCATCTCCCAGAGTAGGAAATGTTTGGCGAATTCTAGCTCAAGCTGGCTCCACAATGATATTTTTCTACATCTGTAATGTCTCTAGCACCAGCTTTCAGCAATGAAGCGTCCCCTGAGGATGGTTGTCCGACCCCAGGCCCTCCATATTCTGGATAGTTTTCAGACGTATTTTTTTACGAAATCGTAGTAGCCTCTTGCACCGTGCTCTGAATGCCTTTTTACCGAATTTTTAACTTTTACAAGACAACGTAAATACTCTTTCGAATCGACGCCTGAATCTACCAACCTTAGGCCGATTTTCACGCAGGATTCGATTATCTCTTGAGCGTAAGGAGCTTCGGTTACTTGTTCATTTTTGGCAAAACCAAGTTTTTGTTTAAATGCAATCCTTGCATTCTCAAGCGATAATACACAGAGAGTATCGGTAAGCTCTAAATTCTCTTCATAAATTTCTTTGAGAGCGGTTTCGATGTCTTGCAAAATTGATAATTTGTCTTCGTTCATAGTTATATTTTTGTTTGTAAAATGTGAAGGTCTCCAATCGTTGGCAGCGCGTCTCATCAGTATTTCGTGAGTGAGCTCGGTGATGACAGCTGGTTCAGTCAATATTGTGTGCGACGACCTACGTGCGTGAAGATGTGCTATAAAAAATGGAATTCAAGCTAATCTCTCAATGGCTGATCCACAGCGCTTTTGGAAGGTGGTCTCTGGCGTGCTATGTCTGATTGTGTTGCTGCTGTTATTTTCTAAGTTATTGATGAAATAAATTCATCCCTAGCATCGGCTGCGATTCATTGATTAGCTGCTGACTGGCACGCATCGTGCTGAATACTTGGTATGACTGAGGTCAGTAAAATGAAGCGTGACGTAGATCGCGCGGATGCATCACTAGTTGCTAGTTTAGGCGATGTGGCTGGTGAGATTAACATCATCGATCAGTTGCTCACGGAACAACGGACGTTCACTGCGGTCGACCGATTTAGCCAGAAGCATGAGGATGCCACGGCTCCCATTCAGTCAAAATATTACCAAGACCTGATACCGATCCGTAAGCCCTCAACCGGCGAGCAATACGCCTTTGAGGTCGATCTGGATAAATGCACTGGCTGCAAGGCCTGTGTTGTAGCCTGCCATAGTCTCAATGGTCTGAAGGAAAATGAGTCGTGGAGAGATATCGGATCTATCCGCGGTGTTGTGGATGGAGTGGCGGAGCAACAAACTGTCACATCGGCCTGCCATCACTGCCTAGATCCAGCCTGTCTCAATGGTTGCCCAGTGGGAGCCTACGAGAAGATGCCCGACACGGGTATCGTGCGTCACCTTGATGACCAGTGTATTGGCTGTCAGTATTGTTCGCTAAAGTGTCCCTATGATGTGCCAAAGTACGATAAGGGATTAGGCATTGTTAGAAAGTGCGACATGTGCCATGACCGACTAGCAGAAGGGGAGGCGCCACCCTGTGTTCAGTCATGCCCGAGTGGTGCGATCTCTATTCAGTTGATCAATATTGAAGATAAGAAGGCGGAAGCGATGTTGGGTGGTAATATTGTTGCTGGAGCATTCCGCTCAGACTACACGCTGCCGACTACTAATTTTCGAACGAAAAGGAACCTGTCATCCGGCATGGAATCAGCCGATGAGATGGATCTCACCCCAGCGCATGGACACTTTCCCTTGGTCTGGATGCTGATGCTCACTCAGGTAGCTGTAGGAATCTCTGTGGTCGATGGACTTGGCCTACTGTTTGCGCCATCGCACTTTGAATCACTTTCTCCAGCCCTCACTATTCTTGCGCTAGTGTTAGGGAATATTGGCCTTGGTGCTAGCCTGCTCCACCTCGGAAGCCCGCTGGGAGCTTGGCGTGTATTTCTAGGACTCAAGACCTCATGGCTCAGCCGTGAAATAGTAATCTTTGGTACATGGATGCCAGTCTTGATGGTTTATGCGGCTCTTGTGTGGTTTCCAGTCTATAGCAGGTTTTTACCGAGTACTTTTCCTCAGGAAATACCGGCCGCAGCCACCATCGTCTGCGCACTGGTCACGATTATCCTGGGTGTTCTCAGTGTCTTTTGTTCGATCATGGTTTACGTGGATACTAAACGTGATTTTTGGACGATGCGGCGTACCGCCGGTAGATTTGTTGGATCGATGCTACTCGGTGGCCTATCAGCGCTAATGTTCGCAGAGGGATTGATTGATGGGGAGGTTGCTCCCGCCACTGGCATCACTTTCTTAGTAGCATTGTTATTTAAGATTTTTGTAGAAGTATCCTTGCTCGTCCCTGCAAGGGCGGAGGAATGGAGTTATGCGAAGAAGAGCGCATTGATCCAATTGAGGTCACTCAGATCTATACTCCAACTTCGCTGGATGATTTTAGCTGTAGCTCTGGCGTGTGGGATAGTAGCTCTCTACCTCCCAACTTTCTCTTTACTAGTCCTACCAATAATAATGGCAGGTGAATGGCTGGAGCGTCGCATTTTCTTCCAAGCTGTCGTCACACTCAAGATGCCTGGTGAACTCAATCAACCATCACACTAAATTTTATGGTCAAATTCCCAACAGCATTTGAAAAAATCATTCCACCACTCCATCAATGGCATGGACCGAAGACCTCGGAATTGATGCGCACGCCTGGGAAATTTGGGCTAGGCCAAGTTCCTGAGAATACCGAACCAGATGCGACGACCAATGTGGTCTGCGGTTTTTGTTCGACTGGCTGTGGGCTGAATATTCACCTCAAAGATGGTAAGGCGGTCTCGCTGACCCCATCCACAGATTACCCCGTGAACCTCGGTATGGCATGCCCAAAAGGCTGGGAAGCACTGACACCTCTCGAGTCAGATGATCGAACCACGACCCCAATGGTTCGCAAGCAGCGGGGTGGGGAACTAGAGCCTGTGAGTTGGGATTTGGCGATGAAATCATTCACCACTCACTTTAAAAAGATCCAGCAAGAACATGGAGATGAGTCAGTTGCCTTTCTCAGTACTGGACAGATTGTGACGGAGGAAATGGCATTTCTCGGCGCGCTCACAAAATTTGGTATGGGAATGCGCCACGGTGATGGCAACACCCGCCAGTGCATGGCAACCTCTGTGGTAGCCTACAAACAGAGCTTCGGATTTGATGCTCCACCCTACACATATCAAGATTTTGAAGAATCAGACGTGATTGTTCTGATCGGCTCAAATCTCTGCATCGCTCACCCAATCATGTGGCAGAGGATCGAGCGGAATAAACACAACCCAGAGATCGTGGTGATCGACCCGCGCAAGACTGAGACAGCAGTCGCGGGAACCCAGCATTACCCAATTCTTCCAAAATCCGACCTCCATTTCTTCTACGGACTAGCTCGGGTATTGATCGAGAATGGCTGGGTCGACGAAAAGTACATTGCTGGCAACACCAATGATTACGCTGCATTCTACCAGCACGTCCAGAGTTTCACTAGTGAACAGGTCACTGAGCAGAGTGGCATTTCTGCCGAGCAAATGCTCAAGCTTGCTGAAACCATCCACCGTGGCGAGCGCGTCTCGTTTTGGTGGACGATGGGCGTAAATCAAAGCCACGAAGGAGTGCGTACAGCTCAGGCGATTATCAACCTAGCATTGATGACTGGAAACATCGGTCGGCCAGGTACAGGTGCTAACTCGATCACTGGCCAATGCAACGCGATGGGCTCGCGGCTCTTCTCGAACACCACCAACTTGTTAGGCGGCCACGATTTTGCAAACTCTGAGCATCGTGCCAAAGTCGCGAAGATTCTCGAAATCGATGAAGACCGTATCCCTCGCGAATTAGGCATGGCATACGACCAGATTGTCGAGGGCATCCACGCCGGAAAAATCAAAGGTCTCTGGGTGCTTGCCACCAATGGATCGCATTCGTGGATCCACCAGGAACGCTATAAGGAAGCAATGGAGAAGCTCGACTACCTCGTCGTGCAGGACATGTATTCCACCACCGAGACCGCCCAGCAGGCTGATCTCATTTTACCCGCCGCTGGCTGGGCTGAGAAGGATGGCGTCTTTATCAATTCTGAGCGCCGGATCGGTTTGGTCAAAAAAGTAGCTCAAGCACCTGACGAAGCGATGTCAGATTTCAATATCTTTAAACTCATTTCCCATTACTGGGGGTGTGCAGAGATGTTCAAAAAATGGAGCACACCCGAAGCTACCTTTAAGTTACTTGCGGAACTGAGCCAAGACCAACCGTGTGACTTCTCAGGTGTTACGGGCTACCGCATGGTCGATGATCTAGGCGGTGTTCAATGGCCGTGCAAACCAAGCGATGTCGCAGGCCTGGCCTCTGATAATCAACGTAGGCTATTTACTGATAATCTTTTCTACCATACCGACTCAAAGGCGAAGTTCATCTTCGCAGAGCCGACAGAAGTGGCAGAGCCGACGAGCAAGGAATATCCCTTCGTCCTACTCACCGGCAGGGGAACCTCAGCCCAATGGCATACAGAGACTCGCACCAAAAAATCAGCCGTTCTACGCAAACTCTATCCAGCATCTATCTATATCGAAATCCACCCAGACGATGCTAAACGTTTAGGGATAATTCCTAACAGCCTGATCAAGGTGAAGTCACGCCGAGCAACTATCGAGGTGACAGCCAGTGTCACCCCAAGCGTTTTCCCCGGCCAACTCTTCATGCCAATGCACTACGCCAAGGCAAATCAGCTGACCCAAGCCTCCTTCGATCCTTACTCACGCCAGCCCAGCTACAAATTCTGTGCCGTCGAGATCGTGGTTTAGTGCATTTCTAACCGCGAAACACGCGAAAAGTACGAAAGTGGTGAACGATGAAACAGTTCTACCACGCATTGCACGAATACCACTAATAGGGAGAGATGTTTCTCCGAAACATCCAACTGAAGTAGCAGGTCTTCAGAGCATTAGTTTTAACTAGTATGTACCCAAAAATCCTATTCGTGAAAATTCGTGCTATTCGTGGTAGAAAACTCGTTCCGTCATCCGAGCAAACCTTTCTTTCCCTTCGCCATTTCCGCGGTGGTAGAAACTAAGCTCTCGCAAAGATACACTTAAATCCATTCTCTTCACCGAGAAGCTTGTGGGATCTAAACTCGGTGCGGATGAGTTCTTCATACGGGAGGTGGAGGTTCGCCACGAGGTAGAGTCCACCGCCTGGCTTTAGGATGCGTGCAGCCTCGCGGATGAATGTCTTGCCTAGCTCGAAACTCTGATCCTGGGCTTCGTGGAAGGGTGGGTTCATCACTACCCAGTCGAACTTTCGCTCGTGGTAGGTTCCTGTGGTG
>JBLHPP010000129.1:0-7270 GCA_047624385.1 Crocinitomicaceae bacterium | reverse complement strand
GGTGGAGATTTCAGTTCAGACGGCAATGAGCGTGATATTATACGGCTGACGAGCACTGGTTCTCGGGATGCAAGTTTCAATGGGGGTAGCGGAAGTAACGGAGGGGTTTATACGGTGACCCGTATGCCAGATGGTAAATATGTTTTGGGTGGTTACTTTACCTTTTACAATGGTTCTACTGCGACTCGCTGTTGTCGGGTAAATGCGAATGGTAGTTTAGATAATACTTTTGTTGACGTTGGGTTTGATAGTTCTGTACGTCGGGTTACAGCACAAGCAGACGGTAAAACATTGACTGGTGGATTTTTCAGTGCTCCTGCGAACCGTTTCGAGCGGTTGACTAGTAGTGGTGCTGTTGATAGCTCTTTTGATCAGGGAACTGGGCCGGCTGGATCTGTGTATGAGATCGCTATCGATGGTGATGGGGCTATATGGGTTGGGGGAAACTTCTACTCTTACAATGGTTCTTCATCGCGGCCGATTGTCAAAATTGCAGGAGGAATTTCTCCTTATGATATATGGGTTCAGACTAGATTCACATCGGCTGATATTGTGGCAGGTAATGCCGCTGCAGATGTGGACCCTGATGGCGATGGAATATTGAATTTGGCCGAGATGGCGATGGGAACAAATCCCATTGTCGCCAACAACGATTCGGTTTTTTCTGTTTCGAGCAATGATGGCATCACCTTACAGAACAGCGGAGGGCAAGATTACTTGCAAATCAAGCTGGATAAATCATCTTTGGCCGATGGAGCTTGGTTCATGGCTCAGTTTAGCAGCGATCTTGTAACTTGGAGCCCTATTAGCCCCACACCGGCAGTGAATGCCACGTATGAGGTGATTGAGAACTCTGCTACCAGCTTCATTGTGCGCGATAAGTCACCGATCTCTACATCATCTCCACGTTTTGGGCGCATCATGATTAAATCGCCTGAGTAATGAGTTACATAAAAAGGGGAATAGAAAGAATGGCACGAACTTATGGGGGATTATCGGTAGTTTGGTTTTTCCTCTTACTAGATCGATGGCGAGATCTTGCGCTTAAAGTGAATTATGTGAGCTTCGTGCAGCTCATGGAGGCGGAGTAAAATAGCTCTGTTCCGGAAAAAAGTTTGCTCGATCTAGGCTGAGAGCGTAACCATTGAAACTAATATGAATACTAAAGTAATTGAAAAACTTATTGCCCATCCGGCAGAGCTTTCTGCTGCAGAAGCCTATCAGAAGATTCTTGATGCCGTACTTGAGGCATTTTCTTGCAACACCGGTACGATTCACAGTTTAAATACAGATACTAACTTACTTGAGCTTCAGGCGTGTAAAGGGATCCCTGAGTTTTTATTGGATAAAGTGAATTTGATACCTATCGGAAAGGGAATCGCAGGAGCTGCTGCTGAGAAGTGTGAAGCTGTACAGATGTGCAACCTCCAGACGGATACTTCAGGAGTGGCGCGACCAGACGCAAAGAAGACCAAAGTTGCGGGTTCTCTTGCGGTACCAATACTCAAGGGAGAAGTCCTCAAAGGGACTTTAGGTATAGGGCTACAGGAACCCTATGATTTTTCTTCAGTGGAGATTTCTCAGCTCAATCGAGTTGCAACTTGGTTAGCTCAGGCGTTGTAGGCTGAACAAACCACATCCGAAATTATGTTGGTGTTAACTACAGGAGGCACGATAGATAAAATCTATTTCGATGCTCTATCTCAGTATGAAATTGGTGAGCCAACGATCCCGCATATTTTCAAAGAGGTGGGTCTCACTTTGCCCTACCGCTGTGATTCGCTCATGAAAAAGGATAGCCTTGAGGTCACTGAGGCTGATAGAGAGCTGATTCGTAAAAGGTGTGAAGACGCTACAGAGTCACAAATTGTGATCACCCATGGCACGGACACGATGTGTGCGACGGCTGAATTTATTATGGGAGTTGAGGGGAAGACAATTGTGCTGACCGGCGCCTTGGCTCCATCTCGCTTCCGCGAAACCGATGCAGTCTTCAATGTTGGAACAGCGATAGGGGCTGTACAATCGATGCCGGCTGGGGTCTATGTCGCCATGCACGGACAGGTTTTTCGTGCTGGAGAGGTCTGGAAAAACCTCGAAGCTCGTCGCTTCGAACTTATCCAATAATTTCGCTAGAGGAAGGATCTAGGAACCCCTGATCGATGAGAAAGCCTTCGGCTGACTCGAGCGTTTGCACGAAGTAGTGCTGGTTGACGTTGAAGTTGAAGAAGGAATGGGTCGCGCGGTTGAACGGCACAAAGCGCGCGATATTGCGTTTGCTGCTGAGACGTCCGGCGAATTTTTCAACACTGGCGACCGGGACAATAGGATCTTCATTGCCGTGAAAGAAGAGCATGGGAGGCAGCTTACGGTGGATGTTTTTGCTAGGGCTAGTGCGGCGAGCATCGCGCTTGTGGGCAAAGTTCTCCATGCCAATACCACCTTTTGTGGTGTCGATGATGGCGCTCCAGAGGATGAGCGCATTGGGTGCACCGGAGAAGAATCCATTATTTTCAACCTTCTTATGCATGGCGGAACAGAGAGCGATGTGCGCACCTGAGCCAGAACCGCCAGCGATAATCTTTTCTGGGTCGACGCCTAGGTAGCGGTTATTTTTACGCACCCAGAGGATGGCAGTCTGAGCGTCGTTGATAGATTCGAGTGGAGTGGTGGAATGGGCGGATGACGTGCGGTATTCAGCAACTATTCCTACGGCGCCTAGAGCTACGAAATTGAGGGCTTGTGGGACAAACTGAGTGACCATCGGTTGGTCCCACTTTCCTCCGTGGAAGAGGATGATGGCGCTGCGCCTGTCGTTTTCACTATGTCCTTCTGGGTAGAAGCAATGGAGTGTGAGCTGTCCTTGTTCAGTACGTTTGTAGACGATAGATTCTGCGTCCTTGAGGAGTTCTTCATCACGGATAATGGCGATGGGTGGGACGGTTTTATCGGAGGAATCCATGTCTTGGTTTTTAGTAGAGGTTTTAGTTTTACCTCTGACCTAGTTTATTGTGCAATGCTTTGCATGATCCAAAAGAGAATTTTTTTGATGTTAAGCGCTCTATTGCTCGTCGTGAGTGCCGGGAGTGTGAGTGCACAGGGTAATAACCCACAGCTTCAGAGTCAGTTAAGTGGTGTTTATGGGAAATGGCGCACTGCGATGGTCAATGAAGATGTCCGAACTTGGGCTTCGACGACCTCGAAGAATCGTCAGCTTACGATCCGAAACCGTGTTTACTCTGAGCGCAGGCCTTTCCCCAAAGCAGTATTCCAGCTACCAGCGGCACCTCCATCAGTGGAAAACCTGAAAGCTTTGAGCGCGCACCAGAAGGGGGCGACAGCGACCTCAGTGTACTTTGGTAAAGTTAATTTTGGAGTGGGTGGCGATCCAGCAGAAAACTTGTTACTCTTGCACTTTGTCAATGAAGGTGGAGTTTGGAAATATGATACCGCGGATTTCATCAACCTTCTGGCTTTACCAAAGGTGCGCAAGCAGCTGAAGGAGGGTGACCTCACTTATGTGGAGCAAAAGGACTTCCAAGCATCTGGAGTCCGTCCACAAATGCCGATTGCTGTAGGTCCTGCAAAGTACATCGCTAAGGTGTATGCTTTCTGCCCCGGTCGCGAGGTGAAGATGAAGGTGAACAAGATTTCTGACCATCGTTTCCAAGACACTAAGGCGTCTGAGGTGGTAATAGGCGGGGGCAAAAATGGCATTAACGAAGTGCAGTTTGCCACCAAGAGCCTTGAGGGGAGCACCGGCAAAGAAGCTCTAAGCATTCGAGTCTATCTGATGTCCACTGTGCCGGGAACTAAACCGATCAAAGTATTTGAGTACCAGAAGAATGAAGGTGAGCCAGTGGAAGCATTTGGCAGCCAGAACTTCATAATTGATGCTAAGATGGCTAAGACGCTTAATGGGTAGCCAGTAGTTAATAGGAAGTACCCGCACTCGGCGGCTCACTCACAGATGGATCAAGCCTCTGGTCCCATCATGGAACTGAGCATACCTAGCTGCTGGCGCACCACTAGATTTATTTCACCGACGATAGAATCCCGCCCGCCAGTATCATTTTCGCTTCCCGGTCAGTCAGTGGCGCCTCTACTGTAAAACAATGGTTATCGGATCCACGGCGAACTTCAATTTCTGCCACGCCGGTTTCGATTTTCTGTCGCAGTTCTTCGATGATCAGAACGTCGTCCAGTTTGATTGATTCATAGTCATCCGATGTCTTGAATGTGAATGGGACAATACCAAAATTAATCAGATTCTGCCTGTGGATTCGGGCAAAGCTCTTTGCAATGACTCCACGAAGTCCGAGGAATCGAGGGGCAATTGCGGCATGCTCGCGGCTTGAACCCTGTCCATAATTGTCACCTGCGACGATAAAGGATCCACCGCTTTTAAATTTTAGAGCGCGGTTTGGGTAGTCGGAATCGACATTCCAGAATACGAATTCACTCAGTTTAGGGATATTACTTCGGAACGGCAGGATTCGCGCTCCGGCCGGCATGATCTCATCAGTTGAAACATCGTTTCCGAGTTTCAATAATACTGGTCCTTCTATAGATGCTGGCAAATCGTCAAACTTCGGCAACATCACTATGTTTGGCCCTTTGACTAATGGATACTCTTCGCCATTCTCCGGCGGTTTCGAAATCGCGAAAGCGCTAAGATCTATGAGTTCTGACGGTTCCTTCCATTTTGGATAGGGCATGTCGAGGTTTCTCGGGTCGGTGATCTTCCCGGAAAGAGCCGAAGCCGCCGCTGTCTCAGGACTGCAGAGATAGACCTGATCTTCCACAGTTCCAGATCGCCCTGGAAAATTGCGGGGAACGGTGCGTAAACTAATTCTCCCTGTGGCGGGAGCCTGTCCCATTCCTATACAGCCATTACAACCGGCCTGGTGTATCCTTGCTCCAGCCTTGATTAGTTTTCCCAGATCGGATCGCTCTACCAAATGGTGCAAAACCTGCCGGGTCGAGGGGTTGATGTCTAAAGAAACCCCTTCGTGTCGCTGCTTACCATCGACAATCGCAGCGGCAATAGAGAAGTCCCGCATCCCGGGATTAGCCGAAGAACCAATATAGGACTGGTAGATTTCCCGACCCTCCACCTCCCTGACCGGCACCACGTTTCCGGGGCTGGATGGGCAGGCAATCAGTGGCTCGAGACGTGAAAGATCTATTTCTTCCTCGAAATCATAGCTGGCACCCTCGTCTGCTTTCCATTCGCTCCAATCGTTTTCACGACCCTGCATAGCCAGAAAACTCCGAACCGTCTTATCTGAAGGAAACACGCTTGAGGTAGCTCCAAGTTCTGTCCCCATGTTGGCAATGACATGCCTGTCCATCGCACTTAGTTCCGTCACGCCAGGCCCAAAATATTCTAAAACCCTTCCACGTCCTCCATCCACTCCGTGGCGTCGCAGCATTTCGAGGATGAGATCCTTGGCGCTTACCCAATCGGGCAATTTGCCAGTGAGGTGGATACCCCATATTTTTGGCATAGACAAGTAGAGTGGCTGCCCGGCCATCGCCAGGGCAACCTCAACGCCGCCAGCTCCAAATGAAAGCATACCTAAAGCCCCTGCTGCGGGAGTGTGACTGTCCGATCCCACCAGAGATTTTCCAGGAATCCCAAACTGCTCCATGTGCAGTGGGTGGCTCACGCCATTACCCGCAGCGCTAAAATGAACGCCGTATTTCTGACAGGCACTTTGTAAAAAGAGGTGATCATCCGCATTTTTGTAATCTTCCTGCAACAGATTGTGATCTACGTATTGCGCCGAAAGATCCGTTTGAACACGACCTAGGTTCATCGCTTCGTACTCCAGCATGACCAGTGTGCCGGTGGCATCTTGAGTCAACGTTTGATCTATTCTGAGTGCAATTTCGGAACTCGGCGACATATCGCCATCGACAAGGTGGGCACGAATTAATTTTTTTGTGAGATTCTCTCTCATGGTATTTGTTTCTTTCTATGGTTAGTAAATGGCTAATTATTTGAAACTGGAATGTTCGAATTTTTATAAAAGCCAATCTTCACTTATTAGTATCATTGCCCCCATTATTTTCCAATCTTTGGATTGAGTGCTGCTTCACGGGCACTTCAGGATCGAGAGCAATATCAAGTTGTTGCTGGGTGACACACAAATCCTGAAGGCGCCCTTCGCAAACTTGGCGAATGGTAGTGTTTGATTCTGCGCATTCTTTTGCTATCTCGGCAGCCTTATCGTAGCCGATCAGAGGGACGAGAGCCGTCACTAGCGAAAGGCTTTCTTCAACCATCTCCTGACAGCGTTCTTCGTTAGCTTTGATGCCGTGAACACAGCGCTCCGCTAAGGTCTGGCCAACATTTGCCAGAAGACGAATGGATTCGAGGACGGATTTCGCCATCACGGGCATGAAGGTATTCAGTTCGAGATGACCGTTTGCGCCACCCCAGGTCACGGTCGTTTGATTTCCAAAAACACGGGCAGCCACCATCACAACAGCTTCGCAGATGACAGGGTTGACTTTACCGGGCATGATTGAGGAACCTGGCTGAGTCGGCGGGAGAGTGATCTCGCCAAAGCCACATCGAGGACCGGAAGCCATGAGACGAATATCGTTAGAGATTTTATAGAAGCTGCTGGCAATCGTATTGAGCATTCCATGACACTCGACTAGGGCGTCTCTTGCTGACTGTGCTTCTGAAGGATGATCGGCTTTACGAAAAGGGATGTCTGTTTTTTCGGCGATGAAATCAATCGCGAGCTGGGCAAAGTCCGGATGCGCGTTCAGGCCCGTGCCGACTGCGGTGCCACCGAGCGGAATTTCGTGAAGTCCCTCAAGAGCCTGAGAGGCACGTGTGATTGATTTTTGAATCTGCGCGGCAAACCCTCCGAACTCCTGACCGAGACGAATTGGGGTGGCATCCATCAGATGGGTTCGACCGATTTTCCAGATCCTATGGAATTCACGTGATTTCCCCAGTAGTTCCGCGTGCAGGATTTCTAGGGCCGGGATGAGGTCGTTTTTTAGATTCAATCCCGTCGCGATATGAACTGCAGTCGGAAAGGTGTCGTTGGAAGATTGCCCCTTGTTGACATGGTCGTTGGGGTGAATTGTCTTCACGGAGCCAAGTTCGAGTCCAAGATGTTGGCTACAACGGTTGGAAATGACCTCGTTGACGTTCATGTTAGTCGAGGTGCCAGAACCTGTTTGAAAGGTATCGACGGGAAAGTGACCGGCAAGTTCACCTTTGTAAATTTCGCAGGAAACTTTC
>JBLHPP010000128.1:0-7286 GCA_047624385.1 Crocinitomicaceae bacterium | reverse complement strand
CCGGATATTTTCCAAGCGACACTCAATCAAGAGAACGCAGGATAGCTCGGCTTTCTAAGTAAAGTTTCCAAAAAGCGCTCTAACTCGGAGCGCTTTTTTGTTTCCCGCACACCAGGGAAAACTGCTCAGCTGCAAGCGCAAAGAGTTAGAAAACTACTATTGATCTAGTATAATAGTGAAGTTGGTATGAAGAAGCATGCGTAAAGCATGAGCAAGAGATCCTCCGCTCTGAATGAACAGCGCGGAGGTAATACCACTTATTGAATCAAAAGAGACTAATGCTGGAGTGATTTTTTGATGAATCAAGGCTAGACGAGGGAGGGGTGCTAGCACCATGAATGATGAGAAACGCCGATTTATCAAGAAATCACTCTAGCACTCAAAGCTTTCCGCGTAGCGCATTTTCCTAAAACCCTCAAAAAGCACATTTGTCTCTTTGGTTTTGCTAAGTGGTATTACCCAATATAGGAACTATGATTTTGTAAAGTTGAGGCCTGGGTCGCCATCAGGGCCGCCAGCAATCACGAAATTGAGTGTTTTTTGATCCTTCAAATCGATGGCTGCGACGATCTGAGTTTCATCTCCCCCGAGAACTAAAAGGCCTTCATCCATGCTGGCTTCACCTTCCATTTTGAAGGGCTTTTTGCCGTCATTGTACAACCATGTGAATTTATTATCCTTACCGACTACAAGCTTGATAAATCCAGCCCCACTTTTTGCGGTCCATGTTCCTTGAATCTGCTCTAGTGGTGGTGGTGTGTACTTCTTCTGAGACGGGTCTGCTTCTCCTTGTGAGTCACCGGTAGACGAATTCTTCGTAAGACGGAGTAATTCGTTAGCGACCTGGTCACGCGGCTGAAATGCAACGCACTTAGTAAATGCTGCCTGGGCTTCCTTCATATGACCTTCCGTCATGTAATGGTAACCTAACAAGAACTGAGCATCTGCAGCTTTAGCATTTTTTCTCGCGTAGGATTCCAGTGCACGAAGTTGAGATGTGTAGGTCTCAGATGAATCGTACAAGCCGATCATTGTCTCCCAGCCCCAACCAGGGTTGGAGGATAGAACGGAATTCAACACTGATGCTGCATCGCTATATTTCTGCAGGGCAAACAAACACAAAGCACGGAACTCATGCTGTACTGTTTCACCTGGGTCATAGCTGATCGCTTCATCGGTTTTCTTAAGGGCAGTTAGGTAGTCTTTGGTCTTAAAGGACTTCATTGCGGCACCAAAGGATTCACTGGCCTTTTTAGCGAGCGTGTCGCTTTCCTCCTCAGACATCTTTGATCTCTCCTCGACAGCAGCCTCAGCTGAGGTAGTGACTGGCTGAGAATAGTTCACATTACTACTGCCCCCATTATTGTACACCACCACGGTCTGTGTTGGGTATGGGTTATAGTAACTATGGTATCCACAATCGTAGATTAGGCTACCAATACCCCAACCCACTAGTCCCCAAGCAATCACACGGCCTGGACGATAGTAGTATGGGCGACTATGCCAACCGTAATTCCAGTGACCTCGGTGCCATGGGTAATAAGATCCAGCTCCCCACCATGGACGTCCACCCCAGTGGCTAGAATTGACTGACCAGTTCACATTACGCGAGAAATTGATATCTACCTTATTACCGATATTCACATTACCACCTGGACGATTACCTACGCCGGGGCGGTTCCCTACACTTGGGCGATTTCCTTTACCGGGACGGCTAGCAATCGGGGGTTTTGAAATAGGTCTTCCAGTACTCGGTCTGGCGCTACCTTTACCAGGACGGGTCATAGGACGCGTGGCTGCTCCAGCCCGACCTGGGCGGGTTACTGGGCGTCCGTCGACACCAACTGATGGCCTCGCGTACTTCACATCACCAGGTTTCACCGATGGTCTGGAAGATGGTCTAGTAGATGGCTTGGAGGGTCTCGTACTTGGACGAGTTGAAGGTCTAGTACTCGGGCGCGGACTTGGCCTTGTTGATGGTCTAGAGCTCGGCCTCGTAGCCTTTGTTGAGGGTCTGGATTTAGCCCGCGATCCAGTCATCGGAGTACTGTGACTACTCGAGCTGCGTGACGGTCTACTCACTGAGGAGTGATGGCCTCCGCTACTTCTGGCGCCACTACCACGACTTCCACCACGGCCGCCACCGCGCGCTTCCAATATAGGCATCGCCACGAGTGTGGTCGCCATGAGACACAACAATTGTTTGGTACAAATATTTTCTAAACTGAGTTTCATCTTCTTAATTGGATTTAGGGATTGAAAATGGCTTTGGGGGTGTTTTCACAAGTTTTATCGCTCGATCACTTTCTAAATCGTTGCCAATGACACGACTAGTAAAGCTCCATAGCACCGCCTCGGTATCCACGACTTCTATTGTTTGTGTGCTAGATGTGCTTTCGCCACCACCATTGACTCCGAGAGCTTTCATCATCCATTTGTCTCCCGACTCAGTCCAAATAGCTTTTGAAAAGCCACCTTCGGAATCAAAGGTCCAAGAAACGATTTTATCCACTGCGGGGTTCCAGCCTATACGTATCGTCATCGTGACAGGGTCGATGTCTGGGGATGCGTATCGGCCGCGTCCTATCATCCAGGCTCCTGAGGGATCCCAGCTGAAATTCATAGTAAATTTTCCATTACCAGCGATCGATGCAACCCAATCCCCTACGAGCCCCTCAATGTCACTCAACTTATCATAGGCCACTTTGTCAGTAACCTCGCGATTGCGTGACTGTACGATGAGCCACTTGCCGTCATCCTGTAACGCTAGGATGGCCATGTATAGGTGAGTTGAGACTTCGTCACCGCCAGTAATATAATGAACTGATCCTTCTTCCACCACCAACTTAGGCGTCACAAAACGTACCGAGGTTGCTTCGAGTGCTACTTTAGCCTCATTGTCACCATCAAAGACTCGGTTGTAATGCTGCTCGATGGCATCATGCCCAGCAATCTTCACATTCTCTTGCAGGAGAATCTCACCATTCTTGGCAAACAATGCCGCGACTGCAGCAGCATCCTTCTCATTGAAGGCTTTAACATAACGGCTAGCAGCAGTTTTTAGCTTCACCCACTCTGGGTTGTCCGCAGCATCTGGTGTCACCGCTAGCGCTTTATCTTCAGCCATGAGCGGACTGCCGAGAGCTAAGAGAGAACCTAGAATGAAATATTTCATACCTCTCCCATAGCGTATTGATAGAGGCCATGCCAGCACTATCTAACTGACATCAATAGAAATTCTCACACTATGAGAAGTAAACCCAATAAATCTAACGTTTCGATGAGGTTATTAGGAGAGCTGCATCAGCTTTGATTTGCATAGCGCTTAATTAGCGAGAGCTTTTTGAACCACGGCAAGAGCGACTTCGGAGAAATTCAGTTTGAGCGCTTCTTCGTGACCACTCTCGCTCATTTTCCCCCAAGTTTTCTGCACGATCTTTATCATTTTTTCTTCCTCGGTGCCAGCGATCAAAGCATCAAATTGATATTCCATGAAGGTTAAGCAAAGTGCGTCTTCGAGCATTTGACACTCGCGGTCATTTTGAAGATTCTTCTTTAGGTTCAATTCCTGCACACGGCTTATTGTATCCTCAGCGAAACCGATCTCTCTGAGTATTTCGCCAGCTTTATTTGCGTGGAATTTCTTAAGGTCTGAGCGCCATCTGAGATAGCCAGCTCTATCCATTGGATAGCTTTTACGTGGTATTTCCCAGCGGCATATATGCTGACAACGTGAGGCTAACAAAAGTGCATCTGAAGCGTCTGGATCAAGCTTTAGTATCCACTTTGTGTGCAGCTCTGCGAAAAAGCACTCTTGAGGATAACTCTTTCCATCCACAGTCCACTGGCGGGGGTCCAGCGAGTTCGCTGCATCAAACTTCTCGAAAGCAATTTTAAACAAGTCATCCTTTTCCATAGGCGTAGAATAAACCGTTCCATCTTCTAACACAACAATGAAGACGAGTATCATTTTTTACCTCGCGAAAAAGTGTGAAATAATACGAAAAATTTGGACACTTTGAAAGCCCCCGTACGATGAAGTCATTTTCAGATAGAGCTACGCAGTGCGACCGTCTCTGTCGATTTCCCCATAGCGTGTGGCTTAGTGTTCACGATGGGATAGCAGCTGAGCCGGAAGGTTTTCAAGCGACCGAGACGGTCGCGCTACGTAGAAAATCACCTATTTTTCTGGAGATTAGGAGCCCGCTAATGGCTCGGTAACACTGAGTGTGACGCTCAACCCATCAAGAACAAGAGTTGGCGGGGTGGGGAGAGAACTGATGATTTCTTGAGCTTGCTGATGGAAGGTGGTGGCGGCTGATGCTGAGTTCCAGTTGAGTGTCCAAGTGGTGATTGCTGACTTTTCGCCCACGGTAGTGATGGTGAGGGAGTCGCCCTTGTATGCATTGAGGGCGGCTGTGAGTTGTTGTTCGCTGAGTTCTAGCTGAGCGAGGAAGCCTTTGAGCGTGAGCGCTCCTAGTTGGGTGGAGAGTTGGACTGCGTCGCCCTCCTTTGGGGTGAATTTAGTTTCGGTCGATGGGCTACCGAGGAGGATGCTTTTACTGCTGGTGTTGGTCGAGCGAATGGCGAGGTCGATGGCTTGCTTATCCGGCAGTCTGGCGAGGTAGTCTTTACCAAACTGATTGGGAAAGGTCGTGATAAAACGAACGAGAGGGGGGAGGGCTCTAAAGAGTTCCTGAGCTGCGGTGGTTTCAGGGGTGTCTACAAAGCCGATATTGCGTGCTTGTATTGCGTAGAAACGGTCTTGCAACATGGAGGCTCGGCCGCGGTGGAGCGCGAGGTAACAAAAGAATTGGTCGTCGGTGAGCTGATTAGTCAGAGGAGCATGTTGCTCGAGTAATGCGATGGCGAGCAGCCGGATGAGACCTGCTTGGTGGTGGATGTTTTCGCTGTCGTAGTGGGGTGCGAGCAAAATCTCTGCGGAACTATGATCATACACGCCGATCGCGCCAGTGGTCTCAGCAGCGATGATTTGGCCGATGAAGTTTTGATTCGGTGGGAGAATGCCGAGGACGTCATAGGCGTAGCTGCGGATTTCTAAGCCAACCTCACTAAAGGCGCCGAGCCAGAGCTGGCCGGCGGCTTCACGCAGGGTGTCTTCGCTGCGAGTGAGGGCAATAGGTGGCGTGCGAAAAATAAGCCCAAGGTCTTTTTCGACAAAGCTGACTAGCCCAGCCTCTAGCGCAACCGGGGCATCGGAAGCGATGAGTGCGCGGAGTGAGGCATTGTCACTGCGCAGTTGGTCCAGTTCGGCCTCTAGTTCCGCGATGTATTTCTGGGAGCGTGGGCTCTCGGTGGGAGCGCTAGCCGTCTGTCTGGCGAGGGAGTGCTGGATATAGAGGTGAGAACCTAGGCATAGGGCACTAAAGCAGAGAATTGTGAGTTGAACGGTCGGTCGCATCGTGGCTATTGACCTAGCAGTTTCGAGTTCGGGTTGACTGGGACCCTCTTGAAGGGATCGCGGTCGACGTCATTGGCTGGCTTATTGCGGTCTAACCAACCCATAAGCTCTTCAGACGTTTGTCCGGCTTGCGAGGTGAAGGAGAATGGCGCACTGCGTTCGCCCTGAGCGTTGTAATGGTAACGAGTGGCGCGGACCGGCTGTTCCTTGCTAGGATCTTTAGGATCGGTGCGTCTGACTCTGGCATCAAACATGTTCTCTGCGATCAGTCGGCCAGTGTCTTCATGGTAGCCGTAGACCACGCGAAATAGTTTCTTGTTTTGGCCGTCATAAATAGCGCCGCTGCGGAGGTTACCGAACTTGTCGCGGCGGTAAAGTGTGCGAGAGCGCGTGACTTGCTCGCCATTGGGTTTCTCAATATACGTGCGCTTTTCCAAGGTTGTGTTCCCTGAGTCGCGTTTAAACTCAGTAGTAGACCCATCTCGGTTGCGTGTGATGCGTGCGAGATGCTTGGATTTACTGGTGCTCTTTTTCTGCGCTTCAACGGGCATTTGGAGGCAGGTAAAGGCAGCGAGCACCACGGTGAGGATGCGAGGGATCGTGGTCATAGACAGTAGATAAGCGACTATTTCGCTAGCTTGCAAGTTTTCAGTTTGCCAGAGTGACATGGAATGTATTACTAACCTCATGCGCTGGAATACAAGACGTCGTGTCATCGACCTCACTGAGAAGGGTCTCATCATGGGAATTCTCAATGTGACCCCGGATTCTTTTTCTGATGGGGGCAGCTATGTAGAACCTCTGCAAGCCGTGCAACATTCTATAGGGATGTTGCAGGATGGAGCCAAAATTATTGATATTGGTGGCGAATCTACTCGGCCCGGTGCTCCTAAGATTTCTGAGCAAGAAGAGCTAGCGCGAGTCATTCCAGTGATCCGAGCCCTCCGTGAGGTGAGTGATTGCTTGATCTCGATAGACACGAGTAAGGCTGAAGTCGCCCGCCAGGCGATCGAGGTCGGCGCAGATATCGTCAATGATGTCACTGGGCTGATGGGCGACGTGAATATGTCTAAAGTTTGTGCTCGGGAGGGGGTGGGAGTGGTGGTCATGCATATGCAGGGGACGCCTGATCTGATGCAGAATAGGCCAGCATATGGGGACGTTCTGGGTGAGGTTAGAGAATTTTTTGAAGAACGCTACAGGACATTGGTGAAATTGGGGGTGAATCCACATTGTCTTTGTTTTGATCCAGGCATTGGCTTTGGCAAAACTGTGGCGCACAACTTGCAGCTGCTACATGGACTCTCCTCCTTGCAGGTGAATGAGCGGCCGCTGATGCTTGGGGTCTCCCGAAAGTCAATGATCGGAGCGGTGCTGGGGCTGAAAAGCACGGAGGACCGCGACTCTGGCACTGTAGCTCTCACGAGCCTAGGGCGAATGGCTGGCGCTCAACTCCACCGAGTCCACCAGGTCAAACCCAACTTTGAAGCCATGCGGATGGCCGAAGCGGTGCTGAACTTCGCGTAAGTTGGCGAAGCCTACTAAGGTTTTTTCGCCAACGGCGAAGCTCAAACCAGCCTAGGCAATGGCCCCGCCGCATGCCTAGGTAAGCATAGATGAAAGTCCGTTGGCTGAAAGCCCAACATCATGTAGACAAAAGCCACCAGACCTTGCCACGTGTTCTTATCCGTCTAGTATGTATAAATGCCCCAATCACTCGCTCAGGTTATCCTTCAGGGCACCTCCGGCAACTACCGACGATGCTGTTTTGTGTGTTTAGGTTGAAAATTTGTAAGCGAAGATTAGATGATTAAAATAGAACCCTACGGGCAGAAGAGTAAACCTGCGTATAGCTTCGTTTCAT
>JBLHPP010000127.1:0-7306 GCA_047624385.1 Crocinitomicaceae bacterium | reverse complement strand
CTCTGGGCTTCTACCTCCATGGTATTGCCAGCGATAACTCGATCAGCAAAGCTCACCATGGTTCCCATGATGTTCTGGATAAGCGGCCAAAGTGCTAGCGAGATAATTTGCTTTTTCAGCGAAAGTCCCGCAAGCATACCACCCAATTCTACCTCAGATTTTCTACCTGTAGGTGGTTCAATCTGGTTTGCAGTATTACTCATAAACAGACTTTCGCTAGGCGAAAGGGGATTAAAGTAACCGCAGTAGCTAACAATTCAAATGTAATGCAGAATAATTCTATAAATCCGCCTTTCCCTGTAACTGTTTCACGCTTACTTTGGCAAGGTAATCGATGCAAATCCCCAACAACCAAGTACCTGAACACAAACTGAGCAACAATCTATTGATTGCTGACCCATCCTTGCTCGACGGTTGCTTTAACAGGAGCGTTATTTATATGATAGAGCACGCTCAAGATCAGAGCTCTATGGGCCTTATCCTTAACCATCCTACAGGGAAATCTGTGGGCCAGTTGATCTCATCTGATGCCTTCTCTAAGCTCGCTCACCTCCCAGTAGGTTACGGTGGCCCAGTGGAGAGCGACCAACTCCATTTTGCCATTTTTGAATGGACAAATAACTCGCTCAATTGCCACACAAAAATATCTGCCGAGCAAGCAATGGCGGCGATGCAACAACCTGGCAAGCTAGTACGCGCCTTTGCGGGACACTCAGGATGGACACCTGGCCAGCTACATAAGGAACTAGAAAAGCACGCTTGGATCACAGCTTTCAGCAGGCAAGCCACACTCAGCGATGTGGTTGACGAGAATTTCTGGGCTGAATCACTGCAAGGGATATCTCCATTCCATCACGTTCTCTCACTCACACCTGAAAACCCCTTTTTAAACTAACATGCGCGTAGTTATACAACGAGTCTCCTCAGCCTCAGTGACCATCGAGGGGCAAGTCCGCGGTGAAATAACCAATGGCTTTCTCATTCTTCTGGGGATTGAAGCTGCGGACACAGTGGAAGACATTGATTGGCTCACCGGTAAAATCTCTAAGATGCGTGTTTTTGACGACTCTGAAGGACTGATGAATAAATCGTTGACTGACACCAATGGCTCGGCGCTGGTCGTGTCTCAATTCACCCTCCACGCCAACACCAAAAAAGGCAACCGACCATCCTTCATCCGCGCCGCTCGACCAGAGCAAGCGGAACCAATGTATCAGACATTTCTACAGCAACTAGGCGAACGCATCGCTCACCCCTGCCAATCCGGTGAATTCGGTGCGGATATGCAAGTTTCACTCGTCAATGACGGCCCCGTCACCATTATCATCGATAGCAAAAATCGCGAATAATCCATGCTTACTAACGAACCAATTTCGATCCAATTTAGAATCCCAGCCACCGACCATTTAGGTAAAAATGAGGTTGAGGGTAAAATTCGCTTTCTAGCGGATAGTGTGGAGCTTGACTGGAGACTCAAAGGTAATGTCTTCCGAGGTGGTCAACAAGAGGTCGAAACCATTCCCCTCGACTACGGGGAAATAGAACACGTAGAACTCAAAAAATATTGGTGGAAACTAAGCCAAATCATCTTGCGTATCTCCAACCCCGCCTTGGTGGAAGCAATTCCCGGTGTCGAAATGGGTAAGATGACTTTGGAGATTGATGCTAGGTCACGCGATGAAGCAAAAAAACTAGGCTCATTGATCGACTTTAAGCGATCAATTTTCTTAGTCGATCAGCAGACTAAGAGGTTGGAAATTATGAGCAAAGAGCTCTAAACCCTATGGGTTTAGGCTGATTTTTTTTTGCTTCCTTCTATAGGCCGCAGGAGTAGAACCCATCCTTTTTTTGAAAACTCGGGTAAAGTGGGCTTGGTCAGAAAACCCACTCTCGGAGGCGACGTCAGCCAATGGCATGTCATCATCTAGCATCAAGGAAACAGCCTTCTCTAGTCGCATAGTTGTAAGGTATTTATGCGGTGAGTGCCCAGTCGTTTTCTTAAAGCTTCGGGCAAAATGAAAGGTCGACATATTGGACTCTGACGCCATGTCTTCGACATAGATAGGGGAATGCAATTTACCCCACATATAATCAGTCAAACGCTTCAGTAATGGTTTACTGAGCTCTTTGCCCTTGGGGGTTTTAGCATCCTTCATTATTCAAATAATTCCGTAGTTTCGCCAAACAATACACCTCACTAAGAAGTATCAATATTTAGATTAGGTAATACCTTAAAGAGTAATTACCGAAACGAACAGGACTAAATTACGAAAGCCCCATGATTAATGCCCCCGCTACAATACAGCAACCCATTTATACTAAAGCTTTTCAGGGGCTTCAAGTAATTCAGCAACTCGGTTAAGCACTCTCCCAGCATCACCGCCATCGATAACTCGGTGGTCGAATGTCAAATTAAGCTCGGCTTCCGTGACTGGAATGAAAGCACTCACCTGATCAGACCAAACCGGCTTTTTCACTCCAGCGCTAATTCCTAGGATCAGCGTCTCATTAGGAAGCGGGATGGGAGTCCCCCAAGTAAGACCAAATGTTCCAAAGTTTGTAACCGTTGCAATCCCCCCTCGGGTATGTTCCTCGGTAAGACGGCGAGCTCGGGCTAACTCCACGAGCTCAGCGTAGTCGTTAGACAACTCCTTGACCGACTTCGTATCGACATCGCGAACCACTGGCACCATCACTCCGTCAGCCACCTGTACGGCAAGCCCGATATCGAAGGCGCGTGGGTGAACGATGCGGCCACCAATCAAATAGCCTGCAGCCTCAGGGTGCTCAGCAAGAGCAAGGGCAAAAGCCCGTAGCACATAAAGAGTCAAGCCAGGCTTAGGCACCTGTGCCGAGCGATGCGCTAAGAGTGCATCCATCACGATCGGCCGTGCCACTGTAGCCAATGGCCGAGACCATGAACGACGCATCGCGTCTGCCACCGCCAAACGCATTGGCGATGCTGCCGATGACGGCCAAGCGCTGATATAGTCGAGAAATCTTTCTAAATCAGCGACAGTCACACGACCACCTGCGCCACTGCCGTTGACAGCGGAGATGTCGGCGGCCTGTAAACCAAGCTCATTCATGCGTGCGCGCATACGTGGAGAAATATAATGTGCCCCCTTATTGCCCATTGGCACAGGTAAGCCCTGCACATTTGGCTCTACAGCCTTTGGCTCAAAGTACCCTCCTCCTTCAGTTTTGAAGTGGAGATTATCTTCTTCATCAGCTCCAGACTCACCATCTGATTCTGGCGCATGTGATTGGTCTACAACTTGGTCTTGCTGGACGGTACTCACGCCTGTTCGCTGAATTTCCTCATCAGTGACATCGATCACGCCCAGCACACTGCCCACGGCATAGCTCACTCCCTCTTCTATGCAAAGCTCTTTGATTATACCACCACAGAGAGTGGGAACGCTCATAGTGGCTTTATTGGTCTCCACTTCAATGAGGTCTTGTTCCGCCTCGATGACGTCACCAATCGCTACATTAATTTTGACGATGGTAGCTTCAGCGATCGATTCGCCGAGTTGGGGCATGACAATAGGTACTTCAGGCATGATTTTGTGTCTAAATTATTAGTAAGCAAGGAGGTTTCTAAGAGCCTCACAGATTGATTCAGGTGTAGGCCGATGCATCGCCCACAATTTTGGATGGTAAGGAACGGGGGTGTCTTTAGCGTTGAGACGCATTGGTGGCGCATCGAGCAAATGGAATCCTTCAGCGCAAACACGTGAAACAACCTCTGCGGTCACTCCTCCCCATGGAAACGCTTCACCAAGCGCCAACAAGCGTCCAGTTCTGGCAACCGACGCAACTACTGTGTCGATATCAAGGGGCTTCACTGAGCGCAAGTCAACTACTTCGATCTCCCAGCCTCCTTCTTTATAAAGCATTTCAGCAGCACGCACAGCCTCATGCACCATGGCACTATAGGTCACCACCGTCGCATGCTTACCGCTGCGGGTGATTCGGGCCTTACCAATTGGTAGATTATCGCCTTCGAAGTCATCGCTTTTCAGCCATCGGTAGAGAAATTTGTGCTCACAATAGATGACTGGATCGTCTAGATCGACAGCCTGAAGAAGCATCGAGTGCGCGTCCGCCACAGTTGCCGGTGTCACTACGACAGTACCGGGGTAATGCGCGTAGATACATTCCATGCTTTGGCTGTGGAATGGGCCTGATCCAGGAGTTCCTCCAGATGGCAAGCGCACAACAATCGGCACAGGAACTCCCGTGCGATAGTAGTGAGTCGCGGCTTGGTTAACAATCTGGTTGAATGCGACGGAGGAAAAGTCAGCAAACTGCATCTCAATAATCGGGCGCATGCCTTCAATCGCGGCACCGACCGCCATACCAATCATCGCATCTTCGCTAATAGGTGCATCAATAACCCTATCTGGCCATTGCTCTTGCAATCCTTTAGTCGCCTTGAATGCTCCACCAAATTTACCAATATCTTGGCCGTAGAGAAAAACCTTAGGGTTCTCAGCTAGAGCTCTCTCCTGGGCGTCGCGAATTGCATCAATGTAGGTAACAGCCATGCTTTTAAAAAAAATTATTATTAATGAAGCCCTTTGAGGCTAGGGCTGGCGATTGCCGACCACTCTTCTTTGTAAGGGTTAGGTCCATCCTCGCGCTGAGCTACAGCCACAGCCTCTTGAGCTACAGCATTGATTTCTAGCATCCACTCTGCATATTCATCTTCGGTCAGCCACCCTTTATCTAGGAGTTGCTGCTTACCAACATCAACACAGTCACGGCCGTATCTGCTTTTTCTAATATCTTCTGGCACGTAGGAACCGTCGTCATGCTCTCCATGACCAGAAAGCCTGAGGAGCTTCGCTACAATGAGCTGCGGTCCTCCACCACTACGGGCTTTGGCCACCGCATTGCCAATCACAGTAGCACACTCCAACATGTCAGTACCGTCGACGCTATGCCCTTCTATACCGTAGCCTTTCGCTCGGTCAATCAAATCGGCGCAGGCGTATTGCCTGTCATTCGGTGTCGAATACGCAAACTGATTATCCGCTATGATCACCACCATCGGCAATCGCTCTATGGCTATAAAATTTAATCCTTCGTGAAAGGCTCCTGTTGAGGTCGCTCCGTCACCGACGCAAGTAGCACCCACACTGCCGTCGAGTTCACCCTTGATCCGTCTAGCTAGCAAAACCCCACCGACCTGCGATACAGCAGCACCAAGGTGGCTGATCATGGCGAGTAAGCCTTCAGCTGGTCGCCCGCGGTGTAGATTACCATCGCGCCCACGCATGGGCCCTTTTGCTGAGCCTAAATAAGTCCGAGTAGCATCGAGTGGATCTTCTCCAAAGGCAGTGCGGCCAGCTTGATCTCGGATCAGTGGAGCAAACACGTCTTTGTTCCATGTCAGACAAGCTCCTAGAGAAGCCGAGACAGCCTCTTGACCTTTACCTATATAGACTCCACCAACAATTTTTCCAGCTTTATAGAGGTTACTCAGTTTAGTCTCTAACACCCGCGCGCGCAACATTGCGCGAAAGACATCACGCGCGTGATCCTTGCTCAGTTCATTGTTTGGCGTGCTAATTGTTTGCTCCGTCACAGTGGCAGTTTATAGGGACGATCTCAGATCTAGCAATAGGTTTCTGACGAGGAGATTTATTTTCTTAAGAAATGCTTAGTAATATTTTTAAATAGCCACCCATTTGAGCCCTGACGACCGCCACTGATAACACCACTAGTTAACTGCCTCTGTGGTTCCAAGTCACCAGATCCTGGTAGTTGACGCCTCTGCCGCCGAAGATATCGAGGGCTGATCCTACTGTAATATCGACCTTTCCTGAGGAATGACTGTCGACAGCGAGGACGTCCTGCATAGTACCGACACCGCCCGCATAGGTCATCGGGATTCCAGCCCAGTCACCTAGCATGCTGACTAATTCCAGATCAACGCCACCACAGAGTCCTTCGACGTCCGCAGCATGGATCAAGTATTCTGAGCAGTATTCAGCCATGCTATCAAGCGAGGCTTGAGTGATTTCGACATTAGTGAGCGTCTGCCAGCGATTCATCGCCACTGTCCAACCTTTGTCAGTCCGGCGGCAACTAAGATCGACAACTAGGCGCTCTTTTCCAATTTCCCGAGAAAGTTCTTTAAGTCGATCGATACGAAAATTGCCTTCTTTATCAAACAACCACGATGTCACGATTACCTGACTGGCTCCAGCGTTGATCCACTCCGCTGCATTTTCAACACTCACACCACCGCCTAACTGTAAGCCATTTGGCCAAGCTGCCAGCGACTCCAGTGCGGCATCACGATTGCCCGGACCCAACTGGATAACGTGCCCACCGGTGAGTGCGTCGTCACGGTATTGCTCGGCAAACTCAGCCGCAGAGGCATCCGCCACAAAATTTTCCTTCAAGCCTGCTCCGTCATCCGATAGGGTGCCGCCAACAATTTGCTTCACTTGGCCATTGTGAAGATCAATACATGGTCTAAATTTGGTCATCGCTCTAAACGAAAGCAGAGTCTAGACCAGAGCAAAGCGCAAGCACCAAGCTATGAATCCATTCAAATTTACTTTTTTTACAGGCCTCGCGGCCTTCTCCTTCTGTCTCTCCTCCTGCGACACCTCGTCGGAGAAGTCCGTCGCTGGAGCTGAGAATAAGCCACAGTTACCAAAAGGACCGGCAGCGGCACCTGAAGGTATGGTTTGGATTCCAGGAGGAACCTACTGGCGTGGGAACGAAGAAGATCCTGGTAACCTTTCGGTATTCCTCGAAGGAGTCAATGACCCTAGGATTCGCCAGCGTGTTGCTGTGAACCATTTTCTAGAAGAACGACCACTCCACCAATGTGCCGTCGATGGATTTTTCATGGATGCCACTGAGGTCACTAACAAGCAGTTTGCTGAGTTTGTAGAAGCCACAGGCTTTGTCACAATGGCAGAAGAAGGCCTCAAGAAAGAAGATTTCCCAAAAGCACCACCCGGAGCACTCGATGCTGGAGCCAACGTCTACACCGAGCCAGCAGAGGCTCTCGACCCCCGCACCACAGAGGACGCATGGCGCTGGTGGGCCTACACTAAAGGAGCAAACTGGCGCCACCCAGAAGGACCAGGCTCCACGATAGAAGACAAAATGGATCACCCAGTAGTTTCGGTGAACTACAACGATGCCGCAGCATACGCTAAATGGGCGGGCAAGCGTCTTCCCACCGAAGCTGAGTGGGAAAAAGCATCTCGTGGCGGCCATGAAAAACGCATGTTCATCTGGGGACCTAACGTCAAGCTCGATGGTAAATGGATGG
>JBLHPP010000126.1:0-7398 GCA_047624385.1 Crocinitomicaceae bacterium | reverse complement strand
TCGGTGTGTGAGTTATTAATTCTTTAAATTTGCGAGCGTAGCTCGTTTTTGAAGATAGGCCCCCTTCGGGCTGGAAAGCCTTTCTGCGCAAGGCGGCGTTATTCTTCGTTCACGGATAAAAATCCGCTCACTCATCACGCCTAGCCTCGCTTGAAATTCTTTCCAGCACCACCAACGCTAGTTGCCGGAGGTGCCCTAAACTAACTCACAGTACACGGCAATTTTTGAGCTTCAGGCCAGAACGATGGAGCGAGTTCCCACTGCAGATTACCTCTGCATGATGAAGCTTTTTTACCGCGAAAAAAACGAAAGGGGCTAGAGGGCCAGAACGATGGAGCGTCTCTACCACGAATTTCACTAATCGCACGAATGGGGGCTGGGCCGATGAGGCTTATAGGGTGAAGTAAATCTAACAGGGAATGAGGTAATTCCTAATTCCTAATTCCTAATTCCTAATTCCTAATTCCTAATTCCTAATTCCTAATTCCTAATTCACCTATCTACGTATTCCTCGATAGCGGCTGGTTTGTGGGTCGCGCTCGTCATACGTCGAGTCGTCCTTATAGCCTAGCACGCCATGGCGTTTGAGGTTTTTGATAAAGGTTTTGGTGTTCGCACTGATTTCTTCATCTGCGACAAGAGTGCCTAACAACCCATCTCCCTCGCTCAAGCCGTTGAGAGTGGCATCTGCAGAGTCAACGAACTTACTAATCTTAGTGGCTGCTGCTCGGAATTCTGCAATGGTCTCGGGGAGTTCTTTGACCGCAGGTCCCAGCTCTTTCACTTCGTCGGTCACCACATCAAAGGTTCGTTCTGCAGAGTTGGCTGCTTTTTGCACACTGGCAATAGCCGCACGCACCTCATCAATTGTAGGCTCTAGCCCCTCACCAACGTCCTTGAAGCTGGCGGTTGCGGCCTCGAGGTTGGCTATTGAATTTTTGAAGTTCTCTAAATTATCTTGCCCTAGCACGCCGTTATTCACCTTCTCAAGGGTGTCACCTAATCGGCCAGAAACGACCCGAATATCATCGAGGGCGGCATCAAACTTCAGCAAGGAAGTCCGTGCATCTTTCATCAATTTCCGAGCATCTCGGGCCACTGATTCGGCATCAGACTGGAGGGCATCTAGCCCGCTAGCTCCGCCGCCTGACACCTCAGAACCGTCCCCAAGAAATGCTCCAGGTTCGCGTATTTCAGGTGGGACCACCACAATCATTTTGTCTCCTATAAGCGAGACTGACTGAATCAAAAATTCGGAATTATTATAAATTTTGACTCGGTCGTCGAGGCTGAGCTGGACCGTGACAGTGAGATCATCCGTCAATTTTGGGGTGAAAAGGACCCGTCCAATTTTAGCTCCACCCATACGCACTTCACTTCCTTTGATGAGACCTGAGGCATCCTGAAATTCCACTTCCACATGGTAGACATCACTGTTGCCATCCCCCAAGCGTCCAAACTGGACAACCAAAATTCCGAGAGCGAGGAAGCCTAACAAAACGAAGATACCTACGACTGTTTCAGAGCGTTTTTCCTTAAGGGCCATGGGTTGTATTTTCTCTCACATTCTAGGACATGCAAGGATTGATTTAGACAGGCTCAATAGCCTTTGAGGGTTTGAGTGAGAATAGTGTGGATCCGAGTGCGCTCGCGCTCGCTCAAGACTGGCATCCCCGGGATAGGTGCGCCGGTAAGGTGCTGCCGGAGATTCGCTAGAACTCGTCTCTTAATAGGAGCTGGGATAAGGCTAAAAGCCTTGCTGTGGATGGTGTAGCTGCAGCGGTATTTAAAAAGCCGTTTTTGTAACCTAAAGTCGCGCAACGACCATCCCTCTTCACTCGCCCTGCCAGCGGCTACGAAATCCTTCTGAAAATCAGCAGAGCCATCGACACCATCTGCTGGCAAGGCAGCGTGATCACTAAAGAGCAAGCTTGCTAGGATTTCGTCACTTCGCCTATGGATGAGTTTTTGCATTTGAGTGCTGTGTTCTGACTCTGGGTGCAATGCCTGATGGAGAAACTCCGATCGCTGGTACTGAAAGCGTGCGGAGAAGAAGGCATTATGCATGTGAACCTGGTGCTCCACCACCATCAGAGCGACGATGTCGCTGGTATCAGCAAGATAACCCGTGGTGTTTATGTAATCCGAGAGGTCTTCTACGTTTTGGCCATGGCTCGCAGTATAAGTGTACTCACCACTCTCTAACTTCTTGGTGATTTTATTTCCCATGTGCGGGAGGTCTCCGTGGTTTCCACTGACATACCAACCGCCCCACCGTTCTGTGATTGGGCTCGATGGCACTGTCAGGTGGGTCCCCCACGCCAAGGCTAGCTGGCCATCTTGGTCTGCATGGACCGAGCGCACAAGCAGCCCAGGAATGTCGCGAGTATTGCCTGATGCATGGCAACGCAGGCAGGAGTTGTCGCGCTTGAATGTTTTTTTATTTTCAGCAACTCGTGGGTCAAAGGTGTAAAACATCACGCCAGATGGATCGTCGGCAGCGATGAGCTCTATAAGACCGCCAGGCACATAACCGACATAGTAGTTCTCTGAGAAATAGATAGCCCGTGGATTATTCGGAGAAATTAGATCGTTTTGCTCGCTGGTTTTAGAAAAAACGAGCATCTGAGAAGACTCTGGCACATTCAATGCCTGCAGTATCTGTCGCAGAGAATCTGTGGCGGGCTGCTGCTTTAGGTCCAGAGTTTTGCGCAAGGCTGTAATGCCGTTGTGATCCTTCGCTTTGGAGTACTCTAACGGCTGAAGTTCGTAGTCAGGAGTCGCCCCTAGGCTGCTGAATAAAGTTAGCACCCCAGCCAGAACTATAACAATAGGTAGTTTAGCCAACATTAGTTACCCCAGCTCTCACCAGAGCGGCCTTCGATAAAGTTTTTAAGCTCCGGATCTGATGAATCTTTCAGTTCTTGTGGAGTTCCCTCCCAGTAGAGTATTCCTTCTTTAATAAAGAGCACACGGTCTGCAATGCGGAACACACTGCGCATCTCATGGGTCACAATGATATTGGTCATCTGGTGGTCGCGTTGCAGATCTTTCACCAAATGATCGATAGAATCGGCGGTGATTGGGTCCAGTCCTGCATGCGGTTCGTCAAAAAGAACGCAGGCTGGGCGGTCAACAATTGCTCTCGCAAGAGCCACGCGCTTGCGCATTCCTCCTGACAGATCCGATGGCATTTTCTCCTCTTGCCCTGGCAAACGAACAATTTCGAGCGACTCTCTGACTAGCTTGGTAATTTTCTCCTCATCCTTCTCCCCTCCCATTCGCAGGGGAAACGCAATATTTTGACCAACAGTCATGGAGTCAAAGAGAGCGCTACTCTGAAACATCATGCCCATCATGCGGCGCACTTTGCTGAGTTCTCTCTCACTCATTCCAGTAATATTCTCGCCTGCCACAAAAACTTCGCCGGCATCTGGAGAGAGCAAGCCAATGAAATGCTTAATCAGCACAGACTTACCACCACCTGAGCCACCTAAAAGGACTAGAGTCTCACCCTTGTAGACTTTAGCCGACAGGCCCTTGAGCACTTTTTGGGTTCCAAAACTTTTATGCAGGTTGCGTACTTCGACAAATATTTCTTTCTCAGCCACCTCATCACTAAAGCGATCTCTGCAGCTGAAGGAAAGGGAAAAAACCCGTAGGTAGAAATCGTTCTTGCAATTCTACAAGTCCAGCCGTACATCCTCCCTCGTCAAGGGCTGTGGAGTCATAGCAGGTGAATCCTCCAGATCTTAATCGAAGCAAAGGCAGCTTGTCTGTGATTGCCGCAGTTCCTTGGCACTTTCAACCTCGACTTTTAGTCGAGGTTTTTATGTTTCTCTGCCACTGGCTAGGACGGTGGCGAGGATTTTTTACCGCGAAAAATGCGAAAGGGGGAGGGCGATGAAGTGGCTCATATGGACTGACCAGTGGGATGGAACGATTTTTTTTACTACGCATCGCGCTAATTTCACCCATGGGTGCCGGTGCTATCAAGCGTGATCATATGCGGGCTGGGCTTTCATTTCTAAAAAAAGCTTTCGTGATTTTTGGCGTTTTTCGCGGTTAGAAACTAGCTAGCGACCCTAGTTGGGATCTATCTTCGTAGTGTTGACTAATTTGAAATCGGCCACAGTATCTGCGCATGCAATTTGACACAATTATTACCCGCCGCGGAACTGGCTCTATCAAGTGGGACCGCCGCCCCGAGCTCGATCCATTTTGGGTTGCCGACATGGATTTTGTGTCCCCACCGTGCATTTTAGAGGCAGTCCAACAACGGCTCTCTCATGGTGTCTTAGGCTATGCTCAGCCTCATGATGGGATAACAGAAGCGGTGCTAGGCTATCTTCAAACCCGGCACGGCGCAGCAGTCTCCGAAAATTCTTTGGTGCATCTAGGCGGGTTGGTTCCAGCTCTCTCGCTGGCGGCGAGAGGATTCACCGAGGCGGGCGACAACTTGATGACTTGCACGCCAGTCTACTATCCATTCCTGCATGTTGGAAAAGACGCTAAAATTGACACCCTTGCGATTCCACATATCTATCAAGAAGGCCGATGGACCTTTGACTTCGAAGAAATGGAAAAACAAGTTTCTTCGAAAACCAAGATCTTCATTCTCTGTAACCCACAGAACCCGCTCGGGCGAAACTTCACCAAAGAAGAGGTCATCAAAGTGGCTGAATTTTGCGAGCGCCACCAACTGGTACTCGTTTCAGATGAAATCCACTGCGACTTAGTCTTCGACGAGTCCGACCAAGCCTTTTTCTCTGCGTTAAATCTCGCTGAGAAATTACGCCAAAAACTCATCGTCCTCCAGGCTCCAAGTAAGACGTATAACATTGCGGGCATGGGATATGCCTTTGCTGTCATTGAGAACCCTTCCATCCGGAATACATTTTGCGCAACCCGTGGCCACACCCTCAGCGAGATCAATTGCCTGGCATTTTACGCAGCGGAAGCAGCCTACAAGCACGGTGAACCATGGCGCCAAGAGCTCCTCAGCTACCTCAGCAAAAACCGCGACACAATCACTCAGTTTGTCCGCAGCGAACTCCCCGGCTGCAGCATACCCGACATCGAAGCCACCTATTTGGCGCTCATCGATACTCGTGGAGCTGGGATGAAGAATCCTGCTCAATATCTTGAAAAAGACGCTAAAGTCTGGGTTAATGACGGGGCCGCCTTTGGAGCACCAGATCACTTCCGTTTCAATTATGGCTGCCCACATGCTCGCGTCCTCGAAGGACTCGATAAAATCAAGGCGTCATTTGACCGCTTCCAGCGATAACTTACATGCCAATTGACAGGGCTCACTGAAATTTGTTAGTTCTAATTGTGTCCTTTAACTCAATCGCCACCATCAATATTCCCATGCAACCGAAACTCAAAGTTTCATTCATCGCTCTCAGTCTAGCCGGAGTCCTCCCTCTTTCCGCAGCGAACCCGAGCAGCGCGAGCGCAATGGATGACATTCCCTATGGGATCGAAGCTGTCGCTCAATACCGCAGCGAATATAGCTACCGAGGTTTCATTCTGGCGAAGGACACCATCGACCTCCAGCTCGGAGCTCAATACGCATTTAACGACACGACCGCACTCAACTCAACTGCTTGGTTCGGCTCAGAAATTGGTGATGGAGACTTCACCGAAGGAGGCATACGGGCTGAGCTACTTAAGGACACCGGCGCGATGACTTATTCCTTTTCAGGAACCTATCGATCCTACAGCAATAGCTTTTTTGAAGATGGTCTCAATATTGAGGCTGCCGCGATCTATCACCTCAATCAGCTTATCGATTTCTCAGGAAGGATTGCCTACGATACTGGAGCTGAGGGCTGGTACGCAGATCTGGGAGGTAGTTACTACCACCGACTGAACGACGATTCGTATTTTAGTCTCTCTGCCGGTATCAGTGCGGTCGACAAATACTACTCCAGAGACGGCCTCAACGATATTTTTGCGAAGCTTAGCTACACCTATAACATCAACCAAAGCGTTTCGCTCAGTCCCTATGTAGGGACTTCGGTACTGCTCGACAATGATGACACTGGGAGCGACAGCCTCTATGGTGGTATTTATTTTGCAGTAAGCTTCTAGAACCAGGCTACCATGACCCGCGTTTACATCATTCTCCCCCTCGCTTTGCTGTCCTACTTCGGAATCACATTCTTGGTTGAGCATCTGAATCCCGCGGTGAAAGTCATGTCCGCTACCCCTCAAATAGCTGGCACAAAGATTCACTCAAATGGCCTCCCCGACCAAATCATTGGTAAATTCCAGATCGACCGGGTGGCGTCCCAAGCATGGCTCGACAGCCAGGAAAATCTCGACGACGAATCAGAAGGCTACTTTTTAAGGCTGCACAGCAACCAAACTCATTTCACTTTCGACGGTCAATCCATCAGGTTTGCCGACCAAATCTCGGCGATCCCAGTAGAGATCATCAACAACGATGGGAAGGACGTGGAACTCCACATGGTCGACCCCGGCCTAGAACACAAAGGTTCACACAAGTTTTTCCTCCAAGCCGAAAGCGATGGTGGCGTCTGGTACAGTAATTACAGTCACCTAGAAGATGGCAAAAAGATGCTTTATAGAGCTCGCTACACCAAGCAAGCTGAGTAGCTCATAGCTACACTTCGGCATCCAACCATTTCCCTCGGAAATGGAGCACAGCAAAAACTATGGCCTGCACGATAAGGTCGAGCATCATGACTAACCAAACTATGGTGAGCGTCATTTGATCGCCAAAGTATTCGAAAGCTGCGGCCAATAATCCCACTCGGAATATGAGCATGATTCCAAAGGAAAAGAACATCACTGACACAGTGGCTCCAGCACCTCTCATCGACATTTTCATTACCATCGCCGTGGCAAAGAAGGGCTGCACCCAGCCGACATAGCGCAGAACTTCCACAGCCATCTCAGCTTGTTCTCCACCATTGGGGCTCATCACTCTCACCAGATTTGGGGCAAAAACCACGAGGCAAATACCTATCGCACCCATGACAACCATCGCCACGTACCAACATATTCGCACGGCGTGGGCGGCGCCTTCCTTCGACTGAGCTCCTAGGTATTGCCCAGCCAATGTAGAAGCTGCCATTCCCAAAGCAAAACCAGGCATGAAGCTAATCGACTCTATCTGAACCACCATTCCATGAGCACCCAGAGCTCCTTCAGCCTTCAGTCTATTGGCCACCATCCACACGCCAAAGGCATGGATAGACCACATGCCTAGGATCTCGATCAACTGAGGAATCCCGACGCGGAGAATTCGTCGCCCCACACTCCAGTCCCAGCGCATCAAAGCCGGCTTCAGTTCGACCACTGGCTGGCTACTTTTACTCGGCCGCATAGCGCGCAGAATCATAAGCGCGCCAACTGCCCAACCGC